>DAINBW010000392.1:0-3443 GCA_036732745.1 Spirochaetales bacterium
GCCATCCTCGCCGCCTTCGCCGCGGAGAGCGCCCCCGGGGCCCTCGCGCCGCTTGCCGCCTGCCTGCCTCCGGGCGGCGAAGCTTCCGTCACCTGCCGCTTCCGTCCCTTCGGCCCCGGCGCCGCCCGGGTAGCCTGCCTCCATCCCGAGGCGGAGCTTCCCGGAAAGCGGCGGCGCGGCTCGCCCGAGCGCGTCTACGAAACCCGGCTCCGGGAGCTCCGGCCCGCGGCGCCGGCCGGTGAGCCGCGGCTCCTTCCGCCGCCCTTCGCCGGCCTCGAGCTTCCGGACCGCCCCGTCCTGGCGCTGGAGGCAAGCCTCCGGCGCGGCTTCCGCCACCAAATCAGGGCCCAGCTCGCCTGGCTCGGCCTCCCCCTGGTCGGCGACGAGCTCTACGGCGGTGCCTGCGCGGAGCGCCTTTGCCTCCACGCGGCCCGTCTCGAATTCCGCCATCCCGCGACGGGGGAGACGACGGTTCTCGAGGTTTAGGTTCCCGCGCCCGACGCCCGGTTCCCGGGCCGCGCCGGCCGGTTCCCGAACCGCGCCGGACGGACGATGCGTTGCGCGAAATAAAGCTTTCGCGTTGCTTTTTCGCATGGGCTCCGATATCCTTTGCGGTATATGCCGGAACGCAGCGTGTTCGACGGCCTCGTGGCGGAGCTCTCCGCCGGGGAACGGAGCGATCTTCTCGAGCGGCTCAAGGCGGCGGCCCCCGTGTCCGCGGAGCCGCTTTTCTCCCCCGAGTACCTGAGGGAACATCGCGAACCCCATCTCTCCAAGCTTTCCGAACTCGGTCTCGTCAAGCGCGTCGTCTTGTTCATCCGGCGCTTTTTCAGCGGCAAGAGCTACGAGGAACTTCTCGAGTCGGACGAGCTCAACGAGCTCGCCCGCCGGCTTGAGCTCCGCTATCCGGGCCTGGTCGACTACAAGCGCGGCCTCCTCCTCGAGGGCTTTCTCGAGCAGCTGAAGCGCCTCCGCGACGCCGCGCGTTTCTTCTACGACCTCCTCGACCGGAGCGTGGAGAAGGACAAGGGCGCCTTTTTCGCCTTCCTCGGCACCATCGAGCTCCCCGACACGAGCGCGCGCCTCCTCGCGGAGACCGATCCCTTCGACTACGCGGCCCTAAATCCCGACACGCCGGAGGGCGACATCCGCCCGGCCCTGCTGGCCGCCTACGACGACATCATCCTCTCCATACCCGAGGATCGCCGCCGGGCGATGTACTACGACCTCCGCAGCCTCCTCTTCCTGAAGCGCCTTTCCGGCTTCCTCTTCGAACGACTCTTCGCCGCCTTCAAGCCGGGCGGCTCCCCCTCAGGCGGCCTGGCGGCCTCCTTCGCCGAAACCCGCGAGCTGCTCTCGGAGCTCGGCGACATCCTCTATTCCCTGGCCTCGCCGCCCTCCACCGAGCTCATGGAGGCGCTTTTCGTCTTCGTCGAGCGCGAGGAGCTGTCCAAGCCCTCCTCCGACATGGAGGGACTCGTCGGCAAGGACCTCGCGAAGGCCGAAGAGGCCTTGGCGAGGATCCGCGGCTTCAACGCCCGCGTGCCCCTCGCCGACCTTTGCCGCCTCGCCGCCGAGAATCCCGAGCTCGCCCCCCGCGAACTCGCGGGCGGCGAGGATTGGCTCGCCGTCTACAAGGCCTTCTGGAAGGAGCGCATCGAGGAACGGGTGGACGAGTTCCGCGAGGAGCGGCGCTACCTCGCCCTGGCCGAGGAGATCTCCTCCTTCGTCGGCGCGGCCGGGATCCGGCGCTTCTCCTACATCTCGCGGGAGGAACGGCCCGGCGCGCCGCCCGTGCGCCTCGAGATCGCCCTCTCCTTCCTCGACGGTTTCTACCGCGGCATTTTCCTCTCCGAAATCAACCGCCCGCTCAAGATCGTCCTCGTCGACGGCGAGTTCTACCGCAAGGAGAACCGCATGGAGTACACCGACGCCTTCGACGCGCTCGCGCGCCTGCCCGAAAGCATTTCCGCCTTCGACGCCAAGCTGTCCCCCGAGGGCGAGATCGGCGCCGCCTGGACCCAGGCGCAGTTCGAGGTGCAGCCCATCCAGATCAAGCGCCGCAAGCTCCAATCGATCCAGCGGAGCGCCGACGAGGAGGCCGAACGCATCGTCCGCGGCGCGAGCGCGGCCCTCGTGGAGATCGTCAAGATCATCCACGGCATCCTGAAGGGAGAGGCCGGTGGGCGCTACGATTCCCTCGCCAACCTTTCCTTCCTCGACGGCAAGGCGAACAAGGAGTTCCTCCGCAGCCTCGGCACGGCCAAGGACCGCTGCGAGCGCGCCAACAGCCTGCTCGCCCAGTTGACCGGCTTCGACCTCCCCAGTCCGGGAGTCTTCTAGCGCCGAAGTCCCGGCGGAAAGGCAACCATGAACCACAGCCGCGTCTCCCTCGACGACGCCCCCCGCGCCGCGGGATCGTCCGCGCTTCGCCTCGACTTTCCCCTGCCGCCGGGCTCCGCGCCGCTGGCCAGGGAGCCCCGCGCCTACCTTTCGCTCCGCGCGGAAGGCGATATGCGCCACCGCGCCGACGAGGCCAATCCGAACCGCGAGCGGTTTTTCCGCGCCCTGGGCCTGCGGCCCGGGAGCGTCCTCGGCCTTGAGCTTGTCCATTCGCGGAGCGTCTACTTCCCCCTCGAGGAGGAAGCGCCCGCGGGCGGCGCCGACGGCCTCCTTCTCCGCGATCCGGGAAGCGCCGCCTCCGTCACCGTGGCCGACTGCATGCCCATCTGGCTTTTCGACCGCGCCTCCGGCGCCTTCGGCGTCCTTCATTCGGGCTGGAAGGGCACGGGCATCCTCGAGGCCGCCGTCCGGCTGCTCGGGCTGCGCTTCGGCAGCGATCCGGCGGCCGTCTCCGCCATCCTCGGCCCGGCCGTCGGGACCTGCTGCTACGCCGTTCCCGAGGACCGCGCCGCCCTCTTCGCGGCCGAGTTCGGCCCCGAGACGGTGATCCGGGAGGGCGGCTCGCCGCGGCTCGACCTCCGCGCCGCCAACATCGCCATCGCGCGCCGGCTCGGACTCGGCGCCCTTCTCTCCGTGGAGGAGTGCAGCTCCTGCCGGCCCGAACTCGGCTCCTACCGCCGCGAGGGCCCCGAGGCCTTCACGCGCATGGTCGCCCTCGCCGCCTATCCTCCGGAGGCCGGCGGCTAAGCATGGCGGCTGGGGTTGGGGGCAGAGGTGGGCCGCAAAGCCCGGCGCGGGCCGCCTTGCGGCCTCCTCCCCGCATCGACTAGGATTCTTCCATGACCTTTCGCGAATACGCACGCCGCTTTTTCCGTTCCGCCCCCGGGCTCGGCAGCCTGGTCCTCGGCGCCGCCGCGGTCCTCGCCGCCACGGCGGGGGGCTTGGGCGCGGCGGGGGCCGCCGCCGCCGGCCTGGCCGCGATAGCGCTTCTGTTCGTCGTCGGCCTCGCCACGGGCCTCGGCCCGCGCGCGGCCGCCCGC
>DAINBW010000393.1:0-3441 GCA_036732745.1 Spirochaetales bacterium
TCCGGCCTTCGCGGCCGCCGCCGGCGGGCCGGGGAGCCCGGGGCGGCCCGTCCTCGACCTCGTCTATCGCGCCTATCGCGTCCATCCGGGATTCCCCGACCTCGGCGGCCTGCCCCTGCCCGCGGGCGGCGCGGAGGAGCTCGGGCGCGAAGGGGTCGAAACCCTCGAGCTCGAGCTCGAGGATCCGGTCACGGGCCTCGCCGTCTTCCTCTGCTACTCCACCCTGCCGTCGGCCGGAGCCATCCTCCGCGCCACCCGCTTCCGGAACCGCGGCTCCGCACCCGTGGCGATCGGGAGGGCCTTCAGCTTCAGCCTGGACCTCCCGCCGCGCGACGCTCCGCTCGAGCTCATCGCGACCGACGGCGGCTGGGCGCGCGAGCGGACCTTGGAGCGCCGGCCCCTGGGCTGCGGCCGGGTCGAGCTCGGCTCCAGGCGGGGCGTGTCGGGCCACGCCTCGAGTCCGGCCGTCATTCTCGCCGAACCCGGCGCCGACGAGGAGCGCGGCCGGGCCTGGGGCTTCGCCCTCCTCTACTCCGGCGACTGGTCCATCGGCGTGGAGCGCTCCGACGAGGGCGGCTATCGCGTCCAAGGAGGTCTCCATCCCGAGCTGTTCTCCTGGAACCTCGCCCCCGGGGAGGACTTCGCGACGCCGGCGGCCCTCCTCTGCCGCTCCGACGAGGGTCTCGGCGTCCTGTCGGCGCGCTTCCACGCCGCCGCCCGCCGCCTCATGCCGGCGGCCTGGCGCCGGCGCGAGCGGCCCGTCCTCCTCAACAGCTGGGAGGCCGCCTATTTCGACTACGACGAGGCCCGGCTCCTCGAGATCGCGCGCGGCGCGGCCGGACTCGGCGCGGAGCTCTTCGTGCTCGACGACGGCTGGTTCGGCCGGCGCGACGACGACCGCTCGAGTCTCGGCGACTGGGAGCCGAACCCGGCCAAGCTTCCCGGCGGGCTGGCCGGCCTGGCGGCGAAGGTCCGCGCGCTGGGGCTCGGCTTCGGCCTCTGGCTCGAGCCCGAGGCGGTGTCCCCGGACAGCGAGCTCTTCCGCGCCCATCCGGACTGGGCGCTCGCCCTGGAGGGCCGCCCCCCCGCGGAGGGCCGCAACCAGCTCGTCCTCGACCTCTCGCGTCCCGAGGTCGCCGCGGCCGTCGAGTCCCGCGTCAGGGCGGTCCTCGAATCCTGCCGGCCCGACTACGTGAAATGGGACATGAACCGGCCCTTCTCCCGCGCGGGATCGGCGTCCGGATGCCCGGACGGCGAGCTCCGGCACCGCTGGCTCCTGGCCCTCTACGGAATACTCGGTCGCATAACGTCCGCTTTTCCCGCGGTGCTCTTCGAGGGCTGCGCCGGGGGCGGCGGCCGCGTCGACTTCGGCATGCTGCCCTTCTTCCCGCAGTTCTGGGCGAGCGACAACACGGATCCCTGCTGGCGCCTCGGCATCCAGCGCGCGACGAGCCTCTTCCTGCCGCCGCTGGCCTTCGGCGCCCACGTCTCGGCCTCCCCCAACCACCAGACCGGCCGGGCGACCGGGCTCCGCGCGCGTTGCCTCGTCGCGATGGGCGGCGTCTTCGGCCTGGAGCTCGATCCGGCGGCCCTTTCCGCCGACGAGCGCGCGGAGGTCGCGGACTCCGTCGCCTGGTACAAGCGCCGCAGGGAACTCCTGCAGCTCGGCGACCTCGTCCGCCTGGACGCGGAGCAAGGCGGCGGGGACAGGGCCTGGGCCATGGTGTCCCCGGGCGCCGGCCGGGCCGCGGTGTTCTGGGCAAGGCGCGAAAACCGCCCCAACGCCGGGCCGGTCCGGCTCCGGCTCCGCGGCCTCGATCCCCGGCGCGAGTACCTGACGGCTTCCCGCGAACTCGCCGCATTCGCCCTCCGGCGCTATTCCGGGAGCGAGCTCATGGAGCGCGGGATCGAGTTCCAGCCCCCCGCGTTGGGCGATCTCGTCGTCGTCTCCTTCGACATCGCGTCCGCCGAGGCCGGCCCGGCCGGCGCCGCGGACGGCGACCGCCGCTAGACCGCCGCCGGACCGCCGCTAGGAGGCGAGGGCGGCCAGCGCGGCGCGCGCGGCCAGTGGATGGAACTGGCTGCCCGAGCCGAGGGCGACCGCCTCCAGGGCCCTTTCGAGCGTCATCGCGGGCCGGTAGGAACGCTCGCTCGTCATCGCGTCGATGGCGTCAGCCACCTGGATCACCTGCGCGCCCAAGGGGATGACATCGCCCTCGAGCCCGTCCGGATAGCCGAGGCCGTCGTAGCGCTCGTGGTGGCGGTAGGCGTACTCGACGATGCGCTCGAAGCCCCCGATCTCGCCGAGGATCTTGGCGGCGTTCGCGGGATGGCGCTTCACGAGGTCGTACTCCCCGGGCTCGAGGCGCGAGGGCTTCCGGAGTATCTCCGTGGGCACGCCGAGCTTGCCCACGTCGTGGAGGAGGGCCGCGGTCTCGATGTCCTCGAGGTCCCGCCCCGACAGCCCGAGCTTGGCGCCGATGAGCCGCGAGTACCCGGCGACGCGCTTGGCGTGGCCCTGGGTATAGCTGTCCATCACCTCGATCGCCGAGACGAGCGAGGCGACGACGTCGCGGTAGAGGCGCGTCTCCTTCTCCTGGAAAAGCTTCTGGGAGTAGAACTCCGAGATGAGCCGCGCGTAATACTCGAGGACCTTGCGCGAAAGGCGGGGAAAGCCCGAACGATCGAAACGCTCGAGGCTGATGAGCCCAGCGACGCGGCCGTCCACGCGGATCGGCGCGTAGAGCGACACGAAGCCCTCATAGGTGCCGAGCTCCCGGAAGGTCGCGATGGTCCCGGGATCGAAGCGGTCGGAGTCGCGGCCCTCGATGAGGGTCTCGCAGGCGCGGATCCCGTCGGTGATGTCGACCTCGAAGTCGATGAAGGCCTCGGAGGGGCTGAACGACAGCCTCGAGAGGACCGCGAAGTCGTAGCCGCGGGCGAAGACGGGCCGGTAGAGCTCGCCGTCGAACTCGAAGAACGAGCCCTTCTCGGCCTCGGGGATGAGCTCGAAGGCCCCCTCGAAAACCTTTTTGAGGAAGTCCCGCTTGTCGAGCCGGTAGAGGTCGTCAAGGGAATCGATGATGAGGGAAAGCTTGTCGTAGAGGCCGTCGTCCTCGCGCCTGCGCGGGATCGGGACTCCATGCCCCTTGGTCGCCTTCGTCGTCATGAAGCCTCCGTCGGCGCCGCCCGCGCCTCACGGCCGACGCGCGGAAATACTACAACGGCGCTCGCCTTTTTCGCAAGCGCCGCGCGTTGGCGTCGGGATCGACGGCGAAAGAGAGCGCGTGCCCGGCCCCCGGCGCGAGATGGAGAGCGCCGTGGATGAACAGGACGGGAGCTTGTATCGCGGCGGCGGACTCGAGCGGGACGATCCGGGACGGGCGCATCCCGCCGCCCAGGAACCTCGTCGCGCCTTCGGCCAAGGGAAGGAAGGGAAAG
>DAINBW010000394.1:0-3440 GCA_036732745.1 Spirochaetales bacterium
GGGATGCCGTCGCACAACGTCGCGCCGACCAAGTCCAACCTCCTGCGCGAGAAGGAGAGGCTCGCCCTCGCCCTCGAGGGCTACGATCTCCTGGAGCGGAAGCGCGAGATCCTCGTCATGGAGCTCATGAAGCGGGTCGACGAGGTGCGCATCCTCGAACGCGAGATCGGGCGCCGCAGCTCGACCGCCTATCCCGCGATGCGCCGGATGCTGCTCTCGGTGGGCAGGGAACGCGCCAAGAGCCTCTCCGCGGGCATGAAGTGCGATTTTTCCGCGAGGGAAAAAAGGGTCCAGGTCGCCGGCCTCTCCGTCCCGAGCCTGGAAGCCGAGGCGCGGCCGCGGGTATTGCCCTATTCCTTCGTGAATTCGTTTGCCGATTCCGATCAAACCATGGTAGAGTTCGCCGAGCTCCTGAAGCTTGTCGCCGAGATGGCCGGCCTTCGCGGCATAGTCTGGCGCCTCGCCAAGGAACTCAAGAAAACCCAGAGGCGCGTCAACGCCCTTGAAAAGATGGTGATCCCCGAGTCGCGGGGAAGGGCGCGCTACATCGAAGCGGCGCTCGAGGAGCGGGACCGCGAGTCGGTCTTCGCCGGGAAGTTGCTCAAGGCCCGCAGGGCGGAGGAGGGCGCGCCATGAAAAGCCCCCTGTCCGAGCTTCTCGTCGTCATCACCGGGGCCGAGTCCTCGATCGAGGCGGCCAAATACGCCATCGCGGTCTCGAGGCACTACGGCTCGCGGATCACGGCGGTGTACGTCGTCGACACCGCGACGATCCGCCAGCTCGCGCTCTCGCGCATTTTCGTTCCCGAGGAAGGCGAGGAGTACGAGCGCAGCCTCGAGGATTCGGGACGGCGCTACCTCCAGTACGTCGAGGAGCTCGCGAAGGAGAAGCGTTTCCACCTCCAGACGCGGCTCCTCAAGGGCTCCATCGCCGGTGAGGTGATCAAGGCGGCCGAGGACATCGGCGCCGACTGCATCGTCATCGGCGGGGGGGATTCCGGTTCCGCCTATCGGGATGCTATTGTCGAATCCTATCGCGAGATCGTGCGCAGCGCTCCCTGCCCGATTCTCGTCGTCCGCGGCGCCGAGGCCGACAAGGCCTACCGCGCCCTATAAAACGTCACCCGTACGGGCGACGATCGATTTTCGGAGGCCGCATGCGCGTCGCCGTCGTCTATGTGCCCGCGGGAAGGCCGGATGCCCTCGCGGCGCTCGCCAAGTCCCTCGCAGCCGCTTTCGAGGCTGCGGGACACCGGGCCGAGCTCTTCGAGCCCGGATCGCCGCTGAACCGGCTTCCAGCCTTCGATTACGTCGCCTTCGGCACCGAGGCCGCCAGCCTCGGCGGCAAGATTCCCCCGCGGATCAAGGACCTGCTCGCCCAGGCCGTCGGGCTCCAGGGCAAGCGGAGCCTCGCCTTCGTGAGAAAATCGGGCTTGCGGCCCGCCAAGACCCTTTCGCGCCTCATGGCAGTCATGGAGGCCGAGGGCATGTACGTCAACGACTCCGAGATCCTCGGCACGGGCGAGGAGGCCGCGGCCGCCGCGCGCGCGGCGCCGGTGGAACGGAAATAACGCGTGGAAGGCTACTACGACATACTCGGCATACCTCCCGAGGCCAGCGCCCGGGAGGTAAAGAGCGCCTTCAGGCGCCAGGCGAAAAAGCTCCATCCCGACATGGCCGGCTCCTCGAAGGCCGAAGAGGGCTCCCGCTCGCGGGAGGCCGCCATGCGGCGTCTCCTCGAGGCCTACCGGATGCTGTCCGATCCCGAGAAACGCCGCGCCTACGACCGGGCGCTGCGGCGCCGCGCCGCCGAGGAAGGCGGCTTTGACTACCGCAATTTCCTCAAGGCCAGGCCCGACGACCCCGAGAGCCAGGCCAAGCTCGTCGTCTACGACCTCCTCCACGGCCTCGAGGACGAGGCTATCGAAATCTACGAGCGCGCCAAGTCGCTCGGCGACTTCCGCCTGGAGCGCTTCCTGGAGCGCGGCGAGGCGATGGACGCGGAGTTCTGCATCGCCGAGGAGTACGAGCGGCGCGAGCGCTGGCTCAAGGCCTATTCCCTGTACAAGCGGCTCATCCTCATGGAGGTGGAGCGGCCCTGGTTCCGCTATTTCTTCGACGTCGTCGCCCTGCGCTTCCGGACCCTCCTCCTCCTCAAGATGCCCAAGATGCTCGACGAGGAGGACTACATCGACCGGCTCGAGGAAGCGGCCGAGCTCGGCCTGCCGCGCCGCGACACCGCCCAGTTCCTGCGAAAGAAGGCCGAGGTCCACCTGCGCCGCCGCGAGACCGCGTTGGCGGTCGAATCCCTCCGCCGCGCGGCCGAACTCGAACCGCGGCTGGCCGGCCTCGCCGCCCTGCGCCGCCGGGCCGGGCTTACGGAGCGGGGCTAAGGCGCCGGGCCGGAGCCCTTCCGGCCCTTTCCATCCCTTGCTAAACGCGCTTTTTTCGAGTACCTTTCTTCGGATCGAGTTGTTATACATAGTCGGCCGCGCCGGGAATCTTCCCAATCGACGCGGTCCCGCAGGAAGGTACGTATGAAGCGCTCCATCGCCGCGGCGGCCATCGCCCTCATCGCGGGGGCCTCCGCCCTCGCCCAGACCGCCATCGACAAGCCCGCCGCGACCCTCAAGCTGACCAAGCAGGAGGTCATCTCCGTTCGCCAGCTCAAGGCCGACGCCGACCGCATCGAGGCCGTCACCGGGCAGAAGCTCACGATCGAGCGCCGCAAGGAGCTCCTCGACTCCAAGATCAACGGCATGCTCTTCTCGCAGTATTGCGAGCGGGAACGCATCCTCGCCCCCGAGGCCGAGGTCACCGCCGCCATCGCCCAGCTCAAGTCCCAGCTCGGCCCCGGGGCCGACGACGCCAAGCTCGACGCGGCCCTCAAGTCCCAGGGCATCCTCCTCGACGCCAAGACCTATGTCCGCCAGCAGATCCTCCTCCGGAACTACCTCCAGCAGAAGCGCGCCGCCGACCTCAAAGCGGTGAAGGAACCGACCTCCGAGGAGGTCCTCAAGGCCTACGAACTCTACAAGTCCAAGCTCGTCCGGCCCGACACGGTCCGCGTCTCCGTGCTCTTCGTCGACCTCCGGCCCCTCGGTCCCGAGGACAAGCGCAAGGCCGTCGAGGCCATGCGCCAGGTCGCGGGCATCGTCAAGGCCGGCCCGCAGAAGTTCGACGAGCAGATGCTCAAGGCCAGCGACCAGGGTTCCCTCGTCAAGGCGACGACGACCCTCTATGTCGAGAAGAGCCCCGAGTTCCTCAACCTCTACGGTTCGCAGTTCATGGACGCCGTGTTCAAGCTCAAGGCTGGCGAGGTGTCCGAGCTCCTCGAGAACGAGGCCGGCCTCCAGGTCGTCCGCGCCGCGGAAATCCTTCCGCAGAAGCAGCTCGGCCTCTCCGACCCCCTCCCCGGGAACCCCCAGGCGACGGTCCAGG
>DAINBW010000395.1:0-3432 GCA_036732745.1 Spirochaetales bacterium
CGAGGAGTCCCCAGTTGGAGACGTAACCGAGCCAACCGCCGCCGAGCTGGATGTAGCGCTCGCCCTCGGTGCGGAAGTAGTCGGCGAGATCGCTCGAGTACGAGGAGAAGCCCTCGAGCTTGGCGATCACGCCTTCCCGGCCGACGACGCAGGCGAAGGCGCCCGCGGAGGCCGAATACTCCATCTGCGTGCCCGGGGCGAAGTGGCGGCACATGGTGTCGGCGCCGATCGCCAGGGCATAGTCCACGAAGCCCGCCTCGACCTGGGCGGCCGCGGCTATGATCGCCGAGGTCCCGGACTTGGCGCCGAACTGGAGGTCGATGGCGAAGGCCGATGGGGGAAGCCGCAATGCGTCAATCACGACCGTGGCGCTGGCCTTGGTGTCGTACGGATTGGTGCAGGAGCCGAAGAAGACGGCGCCGATCCGGTTCCGGTCCAGGCCGGAGCGCTCAAGAGCGATCTCGCCGGCGGCCACCGCGAGGGTCATGGCGTCCTCGTTCGGCGTGAGGACGGCGCGCTCGACGAAGCTCATCTTGTCGAAAAGGTCGGGCGTGACGTTCTCCCAGACTCGCCAGATGTCCTGGACACCTATGCGGTGCCTCGGGATCGACGTGCCGTAGGACACGATTCCACAGTTCAAGGCGGGCCTCCCTATTGCTTCGCGCCCAGGATCCAGATGGCGCTGAAGGCGATGCCCTCGGTCATCGGTCCCGTGAACTTCATCTTCCCGGAACGCACGAGGTCCATGCCCCTTTCGGAACCGTTGAAATAGGAAACGAAGGCCTCGTCGCTCACGGTCAGCGTGAAGCGGGGATTCTCGGCCTTGCCCTCCACCACCTTGAGGACCTGGTCCTTGACGTCGAGGTACCAGGAGCCGCCGTCGGGTCCGGTGACTTCCATCTGGATGACGCGGTTGTAGCCGCGGGCCTTCTTGGCGTTGAAGAGTTCGGGCAGCTTGGCTACGGTTTCCTTCACGTTCATGTCTATCCTCCTATGTAGTAGTTACGCGCAACGCGCGTTATTCTCCGATTCGCGGCCGGCGGCTTCCGGGCGCTTGGGAGACCGCCGGACGCCGGTCTCACGCGGTCGCTATCTGGCCGCCGTCCACGAAGAGCGTGGTTCCGGTGATGAAGGCCGCCTCGTCCGTGGAAAGGAAGAGGACGGCGTGGGCAATGTCCTCGGGAACGCCGAGGCGGCCCATCGGGATCTTGGAGATGAACCACTCCTCCCGCTCCTTGTTGGCGAAAAGGTCGCGGGTCATGCCGGTGCGGATCATGCCGGGTCCGACGGCGTTCACGTTGATCGCGTAGGGCGCGAGGTCGAGGGCCATGCCCTGGGTGAGCATCTTGAGGGCGCCCTTGGACGCGTTGTACGAAGACTGCCCGCGGCCGGCGATGACGGACATGATCGAGGTGATGTTGACGATCTTGCCGTAGTTCTTGTCCGTCATCGTGGGGAGAACGGCCTTGGAGCAGCGGAAGGCGCCCACGCAGCCGATGTCCAGGGCCTTGAGGATCTCGTCCTCCTGGGCCACGATGAAGGGCGCGAAGGGGTTGAAGCCGGGATTGTTGATGAGGATGTCGATCGTGCCGTAGGACGAAAGGCAGAGGTCGGCCATGGCCTCGACCTCGTCGGTGCTCGACACGTCGCAGTGGACGTGCTTTACCTGGCCGCCTTCCGCGGCGCAGAGGGCGGCCGTCTCGGCGAGGCCCTCCATGTTGACGTCGGAGATGATCTGCTTCGCCCCTTCCTTGGCGAAGAGGATGGCGATGGCCCGGCCGATGCCGGAGGCCGCGCCGGTGACGATGGCTACCTTGTTCTCGATGCGATTCATGTTCCGCTCCTTCCTGTGCTGCTTGCTATGGCGGGACCGGGAGGGGCCGGGCGGAACGCGGAAGGATGTCCCGCGCCGCCGGCCCGCCCCCATCCTCATTCCGCGTAGAAAACCTTTTCCTGGTGCTCCATGAAGCGTTCCATGTCCTCTCCGGGCCGCATCGCGGTCTCGAAGAGGCAGGACTCGTCGCCGAGGCCGAGGGCGCGGACCATGGAGGTCTTGACCGTCCGGTCGGGCGGCGTGAAGACGCCCGCGGTCTTCTTGGCGTGGTCGTGGCAGTACACGCAGACGCCGAGCCCGAGCTTGGAGAGGGGAATCCCGCTTTCCGCGGAGATCACCTCGAAGATGCCCCGCTCCTCGCAGTTGAAGAACTCGGTGATGCGCCACGACGGCTCCGTCTCCTCCTTGCCGGCGGGGGCGGGCCTTTCGGTGGTGAGGAGATCCTGGTCCGCGAACATCCCGTAGCGGCCGAGCTGGCGGAGCGCCATGCCGTCGATGCCCGCCTCGGGGTACATCTTGGCGAAGAAGAGGCGCGTCACGCGCCAGCCGAACTCGTCGGCGGAGGCGTCCACGACGGCCTTGAGGCGGTCGAAGCCTTGCCGCTCGATCAGGAGCCGGGAGAGGACGCCCTGGCGGATGAGGCCGTAGTCGTAGGCCGTGACGCCGCGCACGCAGTAGACGAACCAGTCGACGAGGAGGGCCTCGCCGAAGTCGCCGGACGCGAGGGCGTCGTCGGCGCGGGCGCAGAGGCCCTGGTAGTTGGGAATCCAGCCCTCGCCGAGCTTCACCGTGTCGAAGTTCGGGGCGTAGGGGGCGAAGGCCTCCCAGGGGAAGAGCTTGTCGCGTTCGAGGATCTCCCGCACGTCGGAGACGAAGCGGGCGTAGTAGCCGTCGGCGAGCCGGCGGTACTCGGGGTCGGACTCGGCGTCCTTCCATCCCGAGAACTCATGGAGAACCTCGAAGCGGAGGTTCATCTCCCCCTCGACCGCGCGCCAGTAAGCGCCGCAGATCTTGAGGCCGGGGAAGATGTCCGCCTCCTTCCGGAAATCGCCGTCGACGAGGAGGCGGAGGCTCGCCTTCGCGCCCTCCGCGTCGCCCGACGCGCGGAGCCGCCGCGACTCCGACCAGATCGTCTTGGCCCTGGCCAAGGTCTTGGCCCACTTGTGGGAATGCTTCTCGGGGAAATTCATGGCGCTCGCCTCCCTTTGACAAAGGTCGATGCGACATGATTGCCCCCGTTTCCGAAAACGCGCATCGGCCGCTTGGCCCATGCCGGGAAGGGATTATTGCGCAGGCGCGGAAGGGGTCAAGGCGGCCGAGTGACCCATGCGGTATGGGTATTTATGCGTAGCCTCGTGCGTGCGTGCGTAGGCGTGCGTGGGCGTGCGTGGGCGGGCGTGGGCGGGCGGCGCGGGAGGGCGTAGGCGGGCGCGCGGTCCGGCGGGGGCGCAGGCGGCGGGAAGGGGCCTTTCAGCCCGCCCCGCCCTTCCTGAGGGCGTAGAGGGCGGCCTGGGTGCGGTTGGCGAGGTGGAGCTTGAGGAGGATGTTCGACACGTGCTTGCCGGTGGTCCGGGGGCTGATGTCGAGGGTCTTCGCGA
>DAINBW010000396.1:0-3427 GCA_036732745.1 Spirochaetales bacterium
CATCTCGAAGCCCGCTTCGGCTGCGGTCCCCACACGGTGAGCGTGCCGCGCGTCGAGCCCGCGCCGGGCGCGCCGTCGGCCCTGGCCCCGCCCAGGGCGCTTTCGGACCGGGAGTTCCGGCGCCTCGTCGCGACCCTGCGCCTGGCCTTGCCGTACACGGGCATCATCCTCTCGACGCGCGAGAACGAGGTCCTCCGCGACGAGCTCTTCCGTTGCGGCGTGAGCCAGGTCTCCGCGGGCAGCCGCACCAATCCGGGCGCCTACGCGGACGCCGGCGGAGACCGGGAGGCTCGGCTTTCCGGCGCCCAGTTCCAGCTCGGAGACCATCGCAGTCTCGGCGAGGTCGTCGAGCGCCTGGCGGAACTCGGCTACGTGCCCTCGTTCTGCACGGGCTGCTACCGGAAGGGACGCGTGGGCGCCGACTTCATGGATCTCGCCAAGCCCGGTCTCATCCAGCGCTTCTGCGAACCGAACGCCCTGTTCACGTACGCCGAGTACCTCCGCGACTTCGCCTCGCCCGAGCGGCGGGCCGCGGGGCTCGAGCGCGCCGGCTCCGCAATCGATCGGCTGCCCGACGACGAGACGCGCGCGAAGGCCCGCGAGGGTCTCGCCGCCGTCGCGGCGGGCGAACGGGACGTCTACCTATGAGCGACCGCTTCGACCTCGCGGCGGCGGAAGCCCTGTCCCTTCCGGACGCCGAGCTTTTCCGGCGCGCCGACGCGGCGTGCCGCGGCGTCTTCGGCGACGCGGTCCACCTGCGGGGCCTCGTGGAGGCGAGCAACGCCTGCGTCCGGGACTGCGCCTATTGCGGAATCCGGCGGAGCAACGGCGGCGCCGTCCGTTATCGCCTGGACGACGCCGAGATCCTGGAATGCGTGCGGAAAGGCCGGGCCGCGGGGCTTTCAAGTTTCGTCGTCCAGGGCGCCGAGGATCCGGAATTCGGCGCCGATCGCCTCGCGCGCCTCGGCGCCCGCCTCCGCGGGGAGTTCGGCGGTGAAGTCGCCCTCGCGCTGAGCTTCGGCACGATGCGGCGCGCCGACTACGCCGCGCTCAGGCGGGCGGGTTGGGACCGCTACCTGCTCCGCTTCGAGACCTCGGATCCGGCCCTCCATCTCGCGCTACGGGGGGCGCCGCTCGCCGGGCGGCTCCGCGCCCTCGAGGATCTCCGCGAGCTCGGCTTCGAGGTCGGTTCGGGTTTCATGACGGGCTTGCCCGGAACCGACGAGTCCCGACTCGCCGCCGATGTCGCGCTCGCCGCCCGTCTCGGACTCGACATGGCGGGGATCGGCCCCTTCATCCCCCATCCGGGCACGCCTCTCGGGGGCGCGGCGCCGCGGAGCCAAGGAACCGCCCTGCGCGCCGTGGCCGCGCTCCGCCTCCTCCTGCCGGGGGCGAATCTTCCGGCCTCGACCGCCGTGGGAAGCGTCGCGCCCGACGGCAGGGAGCGGGCACTGGCCGCCGGGGCCAACGTGCTCATGCCCAACATCGGACCCGTCGGGCGGAAGCGCGACTACGAGCTCTATCCCGGCAAGATTTGCCTGGACGAGGACGGCATGAAATGCCTCGGATGCCTCGGTTTGCGCGTGGCGTCCGTCGGAAAGAAGCTCGACTTCGGACGGGGCGACTCGCCCTCGTTCCGGGCGCGGGCCCTGAAGGAGACGACCGCATGACGACGACGCCGCTCGCCGAGCGCGTGCACATAACGCTCTTCGGCCTCAGGAACGCGGGCAAGAGCTCGCTCATGAACGCCGTGGCCGGGAGGAGCCTGTCCATCGTCTCGCCCGAGCCGGGCACGACGACCGACCCCGTGACGAAGTCGATGGAGCTCGGCGGCCTCGGGCCCGTCGCGATCACCGACACCGCCGGCCTCGACGACGAGGGCGAGTTGGGCCGGCTCCGCGTGGAGAAGAGCCTGGAGCGCCTCTCCTGGACGGACGTGGCCATCCTCGCGACGCCGCTCGACCGCGCGCCGGAGGCCGTCGAGGCGGTGGCGCTGCGGCGCCTCGCCGCCGCCGGCCGCGCCGTCGTGGTCGTGGGAACCTTCGCCGACCGCGCTCCGCACCCGGCCAAGGAAGCGTGGCTGGCCTCGCTGGCCGGAGGCGGCTCCGGAGGGGACGCGACGGAATCGCGCATCGCGCCGCCGCGGCTCGTCCTCAGGGCGAGCGGGGCGACGGGCGCCGGCGTGCCGGAGCTCAGGGGCGCGCTCGCGGCGCTCGAGGTGCCGGGCGGGGCGCCGCTCGGCGAGCGGAGCCCGCTCGACGGCCTCGCCGGGTCGGGCGACCTCCTCCTCCTCGTGACGCCGATCGATTCGGCCGCGCCCAAGGGGCGCCTCATCCTGCCGCAGGCGGAGGTCCTCCGCGACGCCTTGGACCGCGGCTGCGCGGCGATGGTCTGCCGCGAGACCGAGCTCCCGGCCGCCTATGCGGCCCTGTCCCGGCGGCCCCGCCTCGTCGTCACCGACAGCCAGGCCTTCGCGCAGGTCGCCGCGGCCATCCCCGCGGACCAGCCCCTCACCTCCTTCTCGATCCTCTTCGCGCGCAAGAAGGGCGAGCTTTCGCGCTTCACTCCCGGGCTCCGTCGCCTGGAGGAGTTGGCCGGGGCCGCGAAGAAGCCGGACCCCGCGCCGCTGCGGCTCCTGGCCGTGGAGGCCTGCACGCACAACCGGACCCACGAGGACATCGCGACGGTGAAGATCCCGAAGCTCCTCGCGGCCCGGACCGGGCGGCTCGTGGAACTCACCGTGGTCCGCGAGCTCTCCGACGCCCCGTCGGAGGGGCGTTTCGACCTCGCCGCGGTCTGCGGGGGTTGCATGGCCACGAGGTCGCGCATGCTCGCCCAGCTCGATGCTCTCGAGACCGGGGGAACGCCCGCCGTGAACTTCGGCCTCTTCCTGGCCTGGGCCCACGGCGCCTTCCCGCGGGCGGTCGAGCCCTTCGCCGGGGCCGGAGAGGACCGGGCCTGAGGAAGTCGGCGCCTCCCGCCCGAGGCGCGGGCTTCCCACCGGCTACCCCAAGGACCCTCTTTTTTGCTATAGTTCCCCCATGGCCACCACTTTCGACGACAAGAAGATCATTTACACGATGGACCGGGTCACCAAGCGCCACGGTACCAAGGTTGTCCTCAAGGACATCCGCCTCTCCTACTATTACGGCGCCAAGATCGGCGTCATCGGCCTCAACGGCTCCGGCAAGTCGAGCCTCCTCCGCATCCTGGCGGGCCGCGACACCGAGATCCTCGGCGAGACCTCCATCGCCCCCGGCTACTCGGTCGGCTTCCTCGAGCAGGAACCCCACCTCGAGCCGGGCAAGACCGTCAAGGAGGTCGTCTCCGAGGGCGTCCAGGAGATCGTCGACCTCCTCGCGGAGTTCGACAAGATCAACGAGGCCTTCGGCGACCCCGACGCCGACTTGGACAAGCTCGCCGCGAG
>DAINBW010000397.1:0-3419 GCA_036732745.1 Spirochaetales bacterium
CCTCGGCGGCCTCCACGATCGAGCCCGGCTTGGCGCCCTGGGCGCCGGCCGCGCCGGCGGTTCCAGCGGTTCCGGCGGCCGGGGCGGCGGCGGGCTGGCCGACGCCGGATACGTCCTCGTCGCCCGAACGGCCCGACCAGTCGGCGACGAGCCTGCGCTCGCCGTCAAAGCGGATCCGGAGCGGGGTGCCCTCGAAGACGAGGGTGCCGCTCTCCTCGGCGATCGAAGAGTAGTTGAAGACCTTGGAAACCTTGGGCAGCTCCAGGCGGATCTGGCGGCGGACCGCGTCGGTGAAGAGGCCGAAGCGCGGCGAGAAGAGGTCGACGTCGACGCGGCCGTCGTCCAGCATTTCCTGGAAGAACTCGGGCCGCCAGGAGCGGGAGAAGACGAGGTCGACGCGCGCGGGCGAATCCGCGCCGGAGGCCAGGGCGGGCGCGGCGGCGCTTTCCTTGGCCTCGTCGAACAGGCGCATGGTGTTGGAGAAGACATAGCCGCGGCTGCCGTCCTCCGTGAGGACGTGGAACCAGTCGCCGGGCAGGGGCTCGCCGCCCGAGGTGACCTTTTCGCCTTCGACCTTGGCCAGGGCCTTGACCGACTGGCCTTCCCGGAGGCGATAGACGCGGCGGGCGCCGTTGGAGGGCTTTTCGCGGACGGGCAGGCCGTCGCGGGAGGCGACGAGGTAGAGGCTCGCGCTGTCGCCGAATTCGGCCACCCGGGCCTCGGCCTTGCGCTTGCTGGGAAACAGCTCCAGCTGCCAGAGCGGCAACTCGAGCTTCTTCTTCCCGTCGAGCGAGCCGACGACGTAAACCTTGTTGATGTTCGACCGGATGTAGACCGGCACGACCGAGCCCGCCGGCAGGGGGCCTTCGGGCGCCGTCCAGAGGACGACTCCCCAGCCCAGGCGGCGGGAACAGGAGGAAAGTCCCCCGAAAAGGACCAAAGCAAGGAGGGCGAGGGCGAAAAGGCCTCGCCCGGAGCGAAGAGGCCGAGGCGTCATAGGGAATTAGTCTACACCCCTGCCGGGGCTTCGTGCAAGCCGCGCCCTTGCCAAGGGCGATCCTGCGCTATACTGTAAAGGGCGCCCCCGGGAGGCCTCGGGCCGAAGGGGCGGGAAAGCGAAGGTAGCGTATATGCCCCCCGCGGGCTCCAGCGGCTCAAGGCGGCGCCGGAAAGGCGCCAAGCGATGAGCGACCAGATCCAAGCCCCCGTCGGTCCCGTCGCCGTCATAGAAATCGGCTCGACCGGCATCCGTCTCGTCGTCGCCCAACTCGGCGGCGGCGGGTACCGCGTCCTCGACCGGGCCGGCAAGCCGAGCCGGATCGGCCGCGACGTCTTCACGAACGGCTACGTCAGCCGCGAGGCCGTGCGCGAAAGCATCGCCGTCCTCCTCGCCTACCGCGAACTCCTCAAGGGCTACGGCATCGAACCCGGCGACGCGCGCGTCATCGCGACGAGCGCCCTCCGCGAGGCGGCCAACCGCGACACCTACGTGGACCGGGTCGCCCTCCAGACGGGCTTCCGCGTCGCCGTCGTCGAGGACATCGAGGAAAACCACCTCATGTACCTCGCCGTCCAGCACGCCCTCCAGGACGAGCGCCGGGTCCTCTCGCGCTCCAACGCGATGATCCTGGAGGTCGGCGGCGGCTCCACGGAGATCATGCTCCTGCGCCGCGGCCGGATGGCCGCCGCCCACTCCCTGCGCATCGGCACCGTCCGCGTGGACGAACTCGTCCGCGGCTCGGGCTCAGCCCAGCCCTACATCCGCCAGTTCCTGGAGGACAACGTCCGCACCGCCTGCGACCTCCTCGAGGAGGAGCTCCCCCTGGAGTCGGTGAAGACCTTCATCGTCATCGGCTCCGACGCCCGCCTCGCGGCCTCCCGCGTCGCCGCCGAGCGCTTCGAGGAGTACTCCGTCGTCGGCCGCGAGGAATTCTCCAAGTTCGCCGACGAGGTCGCCGCGCTGTCCCCGGAGGACTGCGTCGCCCGCCTCCGCCTGCCCTGGTCGGACGCCGAGGGCGTCGGCCCCGGGCTGTCCATCGAGCGCCTCTTCCTGGAGCGGACCGGCGCGGAGGCCGTCGTCGTGCCGAACGTCTCCATCCGCGAGGGCATCCTCCTCTCCGTGGCCCGGGGCCCGGACACCGAGCACGAGGGCGAGATGCGCCGCCAGGTCGCGGCGAGCGCGGCCTCCCTCGGGCGCAAGTTCCGCTACGACGAGGCCCACGCCCAGCAGGTCGCCGTCCTGGCCCTCGCGCTCTACGACGCGATCAGGCGGGAGCACGGCCTCGGCGAGCGCGAGCGCCTCCTCCTCGAGGTGAGCGCCCTCCTCCACGACATCGGCACCTTCATCCGCACGAGCGGCCACCACAAGCACTCGGAGTACATCGTCCAGAACTCGGAGATCTTCGGCCTGAACCGCAGCGAGCTCACCATCGTCGCGAACGTCGCCCGCTACCACCGCAAGGCGCCGCCCTCGAACACCCACGTGAACTTCATCGCCCTGCCGCGGGAGGACCGCATCGTCGTGCTCAAGCTGGCGGCCATCCTCCGCGTCGCCGACGCCCTGGACCGCGGCCACGACCAGCGCCTCCGCGAGGTGGCCTTCGAGCGCCGCGAGGACCGCCTCGTCATCCGCGCCGCCGGCGCCGAGCGCGCGGACGGCCGCGGCTCGGGCGGCGACTTCTCCCTCGAGCGCCTCTCCCTCGCGGAGAAAGGCGACATGTTCGAGGACGTCTTCGGCCTCGAGCCGATCCTGAGCTAGAAGGGAACCATGGCCTCGGAGTATTTCTTCAACCGCGAGCTCTCCTGGCTCGAATTCAACGCCCGCGTCCTCGAGGAAGCCCTCGATCCGGAAAACCCGCCCCTCGAGCGGCTCAAGTTCCTCGCGATCGTCGGCTCCAACTTCGACGAGTTCTTCATGGTCCGCGTCGCCTCCCTCAAGGCCCGCGTCCGCGCGGGGGACGCCGACCGCGACTCCGCCGGCCTCACGCCCGCGGAGGCCCTGGAGGCGATCTCGCGCCGCGCCCGGGAGATCGCGGCGCGGCAATACGAGTGCCTCCTTCAGGCGGTCCTGCCCGCCTTGGCCGGGGCCGGCCTCGCCGTCGTGCGCCCAAGCTCCTGGACCGGCACCGAGCGGCGCTGGCTCGAGCTCCATTTCGCCGAACGGATCGCCCCCCTTCTCACGCCCCTCCGCGTCGTGCCCGGCGAGGACTTCCCCACGACCGGCAACCTCCGCGTGCACGCCGCCTTCCTCCTCCGGCCGGAGGAGGGCTCCGCCCCCGCCAGCCTCGACGGCGGGCCCGCCGCGGCCTCCGCCGCCTCTGCCGGCACCGTCCCGGGCGCCGCCCCGGGCGCGGCCCCAGCAGCGGCCCCGGGCGCCAGCCCCACCGCCCCCGGCACGGCGCCCTTCCCTCCCAGGCAGG
>DAINBW010000398.1:0-3416 GCA_036732745.1 Spirochaetales bacterium
GAGGCCCTCATCTCGACCGAGTGCTTCAAGCTCGGCGACTTCGTGCTCAAGAGCGGCAAGCGGAGCCCCTTCTATATAGACCTGCGCCGCCTCGTCTCGGATCCGGCCGCCTTGGCCCTGGCCGGCCGCGCCTACGCGAGCCTGGCCGAGGGCGTGGACTACGTCCGCGTCGCCGGCATCCCGGCGGCGGCCCTGCCCCTCGCCACGGCGGCCTGCCTCGCGATCGGCCGGCCGATGGTCTGGCCGCGCATGCCGGTCAAGGAGCACGGCACGGGCAACCGCGTGGAGGGCGCCTTCAAGCCCGGCGAGCGCGTCCTCCTCCTCGACGACCTCATCACCACCGGCGCGAGCAAGCTCGAGGCGGCGGAAATCCTCCGCGGCGAGGGCCTGGTCGTGGCGGACCTGGCCGTCCTCATCGAGCGCGGCAAGCAGGGCCGGCGCGACATGGAGGCGGCGGGCATCGCCCTGCGCGCCTTCGTCCACGTCCGCGAACTCTTCGCCGTCTGCGAAAGCCTCGGCCTCGTGGATGCGGCCCGCCGCCGCGAGCTCGAGGCCTACGTCGACCAGGAATAGCCCTTTCGGCCCCAAAGCGAAGAGCCGCGCCCGTTCGGGGCGCGGCTCTTTTTTGTTGGCCGGGCGGGCAGGGCCCCGCCGCTAGTTTTTGGAGACGCCGACGATGTCCTCGAGGGTCTTCGTCGTGACGAAGGTCCTGAGATGGCTGTCCAGTTCCCGCCAGACCGCGCCGGCCGCGCAGGTCTCGTCGCGGCCGCAGTCTTCTTCCTTGCCGCAGACGCAGGGCGCGATGCCGAGGCCCTCGCCCGAGGCCTCGATGATGTCGAGGAGGCTGATTTCGGCGAGGGGCCGCGCGAGGTAGAAACCGCCGCCCGGGCCGCGGACCGAGCTGATGATGCCGGCCCGGCGCAGGTTGAAGAATATCTGCTCGAGGAACTCCGCGGACAGGTTCTCCCGTTCCGCGATGGACTTGATCGAGGCGGGATTCCCTTCCTGACTCGTTTCCGCCAGGGCGATGATCGCGCGCAGCGCGTACCGGCCCTTTGTGGTGATGCGCAAGATGCTCTCCTTAAATTATTATTGGAGTAGACATATTAGCGCTGTTGGTGAAAAAGAGCAAGCAAATTAGTATACGGCGGTATACATTGAGGTCGACTGGGCGGGAGGGGGGCGGCGGCGGCCGGCGGTGGCCGGTAAAGGGCCAATCGCCCAAGCTCAGGGCGCGGTGATGCGCCAGGCGCGGTGGATTCGCCTATCGCGGAAGTCCGGCGGAATGCTCGCTTCGCCCAGGTCTTCCGCCGGGGCGGGCACGAGGGTGGAATCCCAGACCAGACGGCGCGAGTTCGAGGAAAAATAAAGCCGGCCGCCCGGCGCCAGGACGGCCAGGCAGGCCCGGACGAGGGCCGGCCAATCGCGGTTGACGTCAAAGTCCTCGGGCGAGGCCTTGGAGTTGGAGAATGTGGGCGGATCGGCGACGATGAGGTCCCAACGCTCGCCCCGACGGGCCGCCTCGGCGAGGAAGGCCCGCGTTTCCGCCCGGACGAGGGGATGGCGGGCGGCCGTGAAGCCGTTCAGCTTGAGATTGCGTTCGGCCCAGTCGAGGTAGGTGTTGGAAAGGTCCACCGAGGTCGCCTCGGCCGCCCCGCCCGCCGCGGCGTAGACGGAGAAGCTTCCCGTATAGCAGAAGAGGTTTAGGACGCGCTTGCCGGCGGCCTCGGCGCGGACCAGGGAACGGGCGGGGCGGTGGTCCAGGAAGAGGCCGGTGTCGAGGTAGTCCGAGAGGTTGACGATGAAGGAGAGGCCGCATTCCCTGACGATCCGCTCCGCCTTGCCCGTACCGAGCCTTTCGTATTGGGCGTCGCCGCGCATCCGGCGCCGCGTGCGCGCGAAGACGAGTTCGGGCGCGACGCCCAGGGCCTCCGCGGCCCGCGTCGCCATGAGGCCGAGCCAGCGCGCTTCGTCGGCCTCGTCCTTCTCGTAGGGGCGCTCATAGAGGGAAATCGAAAGCGCGTCGCCCGCGGCCGCGCTTCCCGCCGCCGCGCCGCCGTCCGCCGCGCCGCCGCCCGTCGCGCCGCCGCCCGTCGCGCCGCCGCCTGTCGCGGGATCGCGGAACAGCTCGACGGCGAGGGGAATTTCGGGAATGTCCTTGTCGTAGAGGCGCAGGGCGCCGATGTCCTCGCGCCGCGCCCAGCGGCGGAGGTTCTTCTCGTTCTTGAGGAGGCGATTGGCGAGGTACTCGGCCTGCCGGGCGTCCTTGTCGGGGGCCGACGACGGGCTTTCGGGGTTCAGACGACGCGGCCCTTCCGGTTTTGCATCATCACCGAGAGGAGAGCGTAGCCGGAGGAGAGATCCTCACGCTGCACGACGATCTCGTCGGGAACCTTGAGCTTCGTGTTGGTGAAGTTCCAGATGGAGCCGATGCCGGCCCGCACCAAGGTCTCCGCGGTGGATTGGGCCTTGGGCGAGGGGACGGCCAGGACGGCTATCTCGGCGCCGAGGCTCTTGATCCCCTGCTCGATGGTGTCCATGGAAAGGATGGGCACGCCATGGATGTGCTGGCCGATCTTTTCGGGATCCGTGTCGAAGGCCGCGACGAAATGGAGGCCGTGGAGCTGGAACTCCTGATAGCCGAGCAGGGCCGAGCCCAGGTTGCCGGCGCCGACGAGCACCGCCTCGTGGACCTCGTCCCAGCCGAGGTAATGCTCGATCGCGGCCACCAGGGCTTCCACCGGATAGCCCTTTTTGGGCTTGCCGATGATGCCGGTGATCGCGAGATCCTTGCGGACCTGGATCGGCTCGAGGTTGAGCTCCTGCGCGATGACGGTGCCGGAGATGTAGTAGTCGCCGGCGCGCTGCGCCTGGCGGATGATGTGCAGATAGGAGGGGAGACGGCGGACGGAAGGTGCGTAGGAAACCTTGTTCTTTGCCATGGCTACTCCGATTAGATTTAAAGTCTATATCGGAATCGATAAAAAAGTCAACAATTAAGTTGCATGAATTCATACGGGCATAAAAAAAAGCTCCGGGGAAAAAGGAGGTTAAAACCCCGGAGCTTACGCACAGCGTAGAGTCATGACGAACTCTGGTATAAATATACATGCCAAGCAAGCGCGGCGCAAGCAAAATATTTGGAAATGCGGACTTCGTGCATGGATACTTATCCGGTTTGAATAATGAGACGCCATTTCATAATAATGCGATTGCGGTGGGGTGCGGACGGGGTGCTCGGTGGCCAAATCCGGGGCTTGTAACGACTGTTGAAACGATTGTTAAAAATGCGGGATTCTTGCTATAGAAACATCACTTCGCCTCGTCGGATGTATAGTTGTGCGACAGCGGAAGAATGGTTGTTTATGGTTTTTTTCCAAACTGGTTGGAAACTCCTCGGTATAATCGATAAGTCC
>DAINBW010000399.1:0-3410 GCA_036732745.1 Spirochaetales bacterium
CGCGGGCGCCGCGCCGCCGGGGCCGGTCCGCCGCGGGCGCCGCGCCGCCGGGGCCAAAGCCCCGACCAGTTGCCGCGAAGCCCGGCTTGGGCGTATCATCGTTTCGCCCATGGAAATACTGTCGCCTTCGGAAGCCAACATCCGCCGCGCCGGCGAAGCCCTCGCCCGCGGTCTTCTCGTCGCCATTCCCACCGAGACGGTTTACGGCCTCGGCGCGAACGCCTTTGACACGCGCGCCGTGGCCCGCGTCTTCGAGGCCAAGGCGCGGCCCAGCTTCGATCCGCTGATCGTGCACGTGCCCGACCTCGAGATGGTCGACCGCGTCGCCTACATCCCCTCGGCCAAGGTTCGCGCCCTGATGGAAGGCCGTTGGCCCGGGCCCCTCACGCTGATCCTTCCGAAGCGGGAGGCCGTGCCCGACCTCGTGACGAGCGGTCTCCCGAGCGTGGCCGTCCGCCTGCCGGCGAACGAGATCGCCCGCGCCGTCATCCGCGCGGCCGGCCTGCCCATCGCGGCGCCGAGCGCCAATCCCTTCGGGTATCTTTCGCCGACGCGGGCCGACCACGTGGCGCGCATGCTCGGCGAGCGCGTGGACCTCATCGTGGACGGCGGCCCCTGTCCCATCGGCGTCGAATCGACGGTCCTGGACGCGACGAGCGAGCCCTTCACCGTCTTGCGGCCGGGCGGGATGCCCGTCGAGTCGATCGAGGAGCTGGTCGGTCCCGTGGAGATCCTGGACCGCTCCGTGGCGACGCCGACGAGCCCGGGCCAGCTTCCGAGCCACTACGCGCCGCGTACCCCGCTCTACCTGTTCCCCCGGGGCGGCCTCGCCGCGGCGCGCCCCCGCGGCAGGGCGGCCGTCCTCCTTTTCGACCAGGCGGCCCTGGCGGCCCTGGAGGCCGCGGGCCGGGCGGGCGACTACGCCGAGCGCCGCCTCCTGGCGCCGGACGGCGGCCTCATCGAGGCGGCGGCCTCGCTCTTCGCCGAGCTCCACGAGCTCGACCAAGGGGGCTTCGACGCGATCTACGCTGAGCGCCTGCCGGAGACCGGCCTCGGGCGCGCGGTCAACGACCGGCTCTACAAGGCCTCCGAAAAATAGAAGGCTAAACCCGCGCCTCCATCCGGCCGAAATTCTGGATGGAGGATGCCATGACGGGTGCTGTCGCCTCGAGCTACATACCTCTCTCGTTCGCCTACGCGGCCAACGGCTCCGGGCGCCTCAGCCTCCCGGTGTCCGCCTCGCAGCTGCTCTACTCGAACTTCGAGCACGTCGCCGGCGTGGCGGCGCCCGCGGGCTCGGCGGCCGTCTCCATCGACCGGCTCAAGATCCTCGATACCCTCATCGACCGCCTCTCGAGCGTCAAGTCCGAACCACTGGCCGCCATGGAGGCGCCGAAGAGCCTGACGAGCGAGCGGATCGACGCCCTCATCGAGCAGTACGGCTCCGAGCTCCACCGCATCGCGGCCGCGCCGCCGCCGGCGCTGCCCTACGCGGCCGCGCCCGCGATACCCGCCGGCTCCCTCTTTTCCATCGCCGCCTAGTTCTTTCGCCCAACGCGCCTACTCTCCCAGCATCTCGTCCACCGCGTCCGCCGCGTCGATGCCGTAGTACAGCTCGGCGTACATCGTCGCGGCCTGGAGGATGTTGCGGCCGTACTGGCGCGTCTCCTCGATGCCCAGGGCCTCGAGGAGGAGGTCGTCCGGTAAGTCGGGCGACTCGGCCAGCCAGCGCTTGAGCCTGCCCCTGCCGGCGTTGTAGGCCCACATCGCGCGCAGGGGGTGGTTGCCCGTCTCGGCCAGGAGTTCCTCGAAATGGTCCGCGCCGATGCGGAGGTTGTCCTTCGGCGCGCGGAGGTCGTAGGTCGCGAGGCCCATCTTGCGCGCCTGCTCCGCCGCCGTGGCGGGCATGAGCTGGGACAGGCCGATCGCGCCCGCGTGGCTCGCGACGTCGGGCCGGAAGAAGCTTTCCGAGCGGATGAGGCCGAAAAGGACGTGCTCGGGAACCTTCGGCCTGGGGCGTATCGAGCGGAGCTCCTCCAGGAAGGGCCGGGGATAGACGCGCTCGTAGTCCTCGCGCCGTTGCTCCCAGTCGGGCCGTTCGGCAAGGAGGAGGGCGAGGCGCATCGAGTCGGCGTGGAGTCCGGCCTCGGCGAAGCGCGTGGAAAGCCGCCTGAGGGCGTCCTGGTCGAGTTCCTGAGCCAAGGTCTTGGCCTCCGCGAAGGCCGAGGCGCCGAGGCCGTACTCGAAGAAGCCCCGCAGGAAGGCCTCGGCGGGAAGGGCCGGAGCGTCCGGGGCCGTGGCCGTGCCGGTCGCGCCGATCGCGCCGGCCGCGCCGGTCGCGCCGCCGAGGATGCCCGAGCCCGCGCCGGCGCCGGGGGGCGGGGCGGGCGGGAGGGAAAGGGCCCGCTCGCCGAGGCGATGGGCCGCCAGGATGCGGTAATAGGGAGACACGCCGGGACGCGCCAAAATGGCGCGATAATTGGCCGCGGGCCCGCCTTCGGCGGGGGGCGGGAGCCTCCCCTCGGTCTCGAGATCGGAGATCGAGGGCCTGATTCCCCGGACCGCCGGGGCGGTCGGCCGGTTTTTCTTGCGGAGGCCGAGCTCCTCGGCGCGGCCCGCGACATAGTTCGCGCGGGCGTCGAGGGTCGGCGTGAGCCTGGCGCCGAGTCCGCGGGCGAACTCGGCGACGAGGTCCCAGTCCCGGGCGCCGATCGCGTCGCGGAGCAGGGCGTCCGCCAAGTCCGAGAAGCGGGCGGGATCGCGCCAGGCGGGCGCGACTTCGAGGAGTCCGGCGAGCCGCCGGCGCCGCGTCTCGGCCTCGCGCTCGCGGGCGAGCTTTTCCTTGGCGGCCGCGGAGAGCTTGGCCAGGCTCTTCGCCGAGGCGGCCTTGGCGGCGGCGGCCTCGGCGGCCTTGCCCCGGCTTTCCGCGGCGTACCAGCGGGCGGCGTCGGTCCCGTTCGGGTCGAGTGCCAGGGCCTCGCGGAGGGCCGTGTCGGCCCGGCTCCAGCTCCAGTCGTAGAGAAAGCGCACCGCGCAGACGGCGAGGTTGACAGAGGAGGCGGCCAGCTTACGCTCCTGGAGCAGATGAAAAAGCCAGTTCCCCACCTCCTCGTAGGAGAGCAAGTCGGGCGACTTGTTATAGTAGCGCGCCAGTTGGGCGACGAAACTGGTGTAGGCCTCGATGGTGCGCGCGGCCTTGTTACGGATGGTTAAATCCCGGCGGTATTTTTGGCGTAGTGCAGTCATGGTGCGGTCGAGTGACCGCACCGTGGCGGTGTTGTCCAGTCCGACCGCCCCGCCACCCGCTCACCGACCCTCCGCCGCCCCACTCCGCGCAGCGGCTTCGTTCAACGCGGAACTTCCTCTCATCATAGCCTCCTGCGTATGACTACCATGTTCCATAACTCGTT
>DAINBW010000400.1:0-3402 GCA_036732745.1 Spirochaetales bacterium
GAGGCCGCGGAAGCCGAGGCGCCCGCGGAGGAGGCCGCCGATCACGGCGGGCGAGAGGGTCGCGGGCAGTTCCGCGGGCTCCACGGCGGGGAAGCGCACGTGGGCCGTCATCACGTCGGCGACGTTTTCGGCGATCAGGCGCCGGAAGGGTTGCAGCTCCACCGCCTCGAGGCGCGCGAGGTCGTGGGGGACGAGGGGTAGGCCGAGGTGGGAGTCCACGCTCGTGTCGCCGTGGCCGGGAAAATGCTTCGCGGCGGCGAGGATGCCCGCGGAGGAGAGGCCGCGGGCGAAGGCGGCCGCGTGGTCGGCGACGAGGCGCGGATCCTCGCCGAAGCTCCGGACGCCGATGACGGGATTGGCGGAATTGACGTTGACGTCGCAGTCCGGCGCCAGGTTCCAGTTGAAGCCGAGGGCGCGGAGTTCCGAGCCCGAAATCCGGCCGAGGCGCTCGAGGTCGGCGACGCCGAAAGCCCCGCCGGCGACGGCGGCCGATTGGGCCATGGCGCCCGGGATCTCGGTGACGCCGCGGCGCACGCGGGCGACGACGCCGCCCTCCTGGTCGAGGGAAACGAGGGGCGCGACGCCGGTCGCTTCGAGGATGGCCTTTCGGATTTCCGCGTTGAGGCGGAACAGTTCCTCGGGGCTGCCGACGTTGTGGGCAAAGAGGATCACGTTGCCGACGGCGCCCTTCGCGATCACGTCGCGCAGGGAGGCGAGCCCGGCCTCGCCCGCGGGGAAGCCGACCAAGAAGAGTTGCCCTATTTTTTCCTTGAGGCTCAAGGGTCGCATGGGCACAGTATTGCGCGGTTTCCGGAAACGTGCAACACAATTTTTCACTTTTTTGAAATCTACGACGTAATTTCATTACATTTTTTCCCAAGCCATGCTACACTTTTTTTGGGAGCGTGCCATGACCAGCGGAATCGCCCTCTTGAAAGAAACCCTCGAAGCCTGCAGCGATACCGAGCGCCGCGTCGCCGAGCTCATCCTCGGCGACCCCCGGACGGCCGTGTTCTGCACCGTGGCCGAGCTCGCGAGGCGCTCGGGCACGAGCGCCCCCGCGGTGGTCCGCCTCTGCAAGCGCGCCGGGCTTTCCGGGTACCGGGAGCTCCAGCTCCTGTTGACGCGCGACCTCTACGCGCCGGCCGAGCCCGGCGTCCCTCCGCCGGCCTTCGGCCTCGACTCGGGCCAGGGGGTCGAGCGCATCGCCCTCGACATCGTGGGCGGCAACAAGGAGGCGATGGACCGCGTCCTCTCCCTCGTCCAGCCGGAAAGTTTCGAGGCGGCCGCCCGCGCCATCCTGGCCGCCCGCTCGGTCGCGGCCTTCGGCGCCGGCGCCTCGGGCCTCGTCGCCTACGACCTCACCCAAAAACTCTTCCGCCTCGGCGTGCCCTGCAGCTTCGCCTTCGATCCCCACCTCCAGGCCACCGCCGCCTGCGGCCTCAGGTCCGACGACGTGGCGATCGCCGTCTCCTATTCCGGCCGGACCGAGTCGGTGGTGCGCGCGGCGGAGGAGGCCCGGCGCTCGGGCGCCAAGATCATCGCCGTGACCATCCTCGGCGGCACGCCCCTCGCGAAGCTCGCGGACATCGTCCTTCCCATTCCCGCGACCGAGGCGGTCTTCCGCCAGGGCGCCTCGATGAGCCGCATAACGCAGCTCGTCGTCGTCGACATCCTCTACGCGACCCTCGTCTCGCGGGACATAGAGCGCGCGATCCCCCTCATCGAGCGGAGCATGCGCGCCACGCACAATTCGGCCGAGAAGGGCCGCTACAACGGATTCTAGCGGATCGGGCGCCTGGCCGGCGCCGGTCCGGAGCGGGAGCGCATGGACATGAACCTCGAACACCTCACGACCGAGAAAGCCAATCCGGCGAGCGCCGACATCGACGCCCGGCCGACGCGGCAGATCCTCGGCATCATCAACGACGAGGACCGCAAGGTCCCCGAGGCCGTGGCCAAGGCCCTGGACGAGATCGCGGCCCTCGTCGACGACGTCGTCGCGGCCTTCGGCAAGGGCGGGAGGCTCTTCTACATCGGCGCGGGCACCTCGGGCCGACTCGGCGTCCTCGACGCCTCCGAGTGCCCGCCCACCTACGGCACCGACCCCTCCATGGTCCAGGGCATCATCGCGGGCGGCCGCGAGGCCCTCGTCCGCTCCATAGAGTGGGCGGAGGACAAGGCCGGCGAGGGCGTGCGCGACCTCGAAGCCGCGGGCTTCGGGCCGAACGACGTCCTCGTCGGCATCACCGCCTCGGGCCGCGCCCCCTACGTCCTCGGCGCCCTCGAGCGCGCCAGGGCCCTCGGCGCCGTCACCGCGGGCATCGCCTGCAACGCGGGCGCGGAGATCTTCGCCGCCTCCAAGCACCGCATCCTCCTCGAGGTCGGCCCCGAGGTCGTCGCCGGCTCCACGCGGATGAAGGCGGGCACGGCCCAGAAGCTCGCGCTCAACATGATCACGACCGCCTCGATGATCCGCCTCGGCAAGGTCTACAAGAACCTCATGGTCGACCTCCGCCCCGTCAACGAGAAGCTCATCGAGCGCTCCAAGAACCTCGTGCAAAAGGCGACGGGCTGCGGCCGCGAGGCGGCCGAGGCGGCCTTCGAGGCCTCGGGCCGGAAGCCCAAGATCGCGATCATCATGATCCTCCTCGGCGTGGACCGGGAAGCCGCGGAGGCCTTGGCCCTCAAGGGCGAGGGAAGGATCTCCGGCGCGTTGGAGGCGGCGGGCGGGCGCCGGGCCGGCGCATGACGCGGACCGGACTCGACCGCCTCGCCGCCGATCCCGGGCTCCTCGCGCGGCGCCTCGGCCTCGCGGAACCGCGGCTCGGCCTCGTCGCGAACCCGACCTCGGTGACCGCGGCGCTCACGCGCTCGGTCGAGGTCGTCCAGGGAGCCGGCAGGCTCCTTTCCCTCTTCGGCCCCGAGCACGGCTTCTACGGCGAGGCCCAGGCGGGAGCGCCGGTGGCCGACGGACGCGACGAGGCGACGGGGCTTCCCGTGCACAGCCTCTACGGCGCGGCCAAAAAACCGCGCCGCGAGCTCCTCCGGGACCTCGACGCCCTCGTCTTCGACATCCAGGACGCGGGACTGCGTTGGTACACCTATCTTTCCACCCTCGTCGCCGTGATCGAGGAGCTGGACGCGATGGCCGCCGAAGGCCCCGCGCCGGCCCTCGCGGTCCTTGACCGGCCCAATCCCCTCTCCGGCGCCGTCGTGGAGGGCATGGCCCTCGAGCCGGCCTTCGCCTCCTTCGTCGGGGCCCTCGACCTGCCCGCGCGCCACGGGCTCACGCTGGGCGAGGCCGCCCGCCTCGCCGCGGCGCGCCGCGGCGCGCGGATCGGCCTCGAGGTGATCGAACTGGCGGGCTGGAGCCGCGGCCGGCACTGGCCCGAGACGGGC
>DAINBW010000401.1:0-3398 GCA_036732745.1 Spirochaetales bacterium
GCGGGACGATCCGGGACGGGCGTATCCCGCCACCCAGGAACCTCATCACGGAGAGTCCGATCATGGCGTTGTGCGAAACTACCCGCGCGGCGGAGCCGCTAGCCCTTGTCGGCGCCCATCGTGAGCCCCTCGATGAAGTAGCGCTGGAAGGCCAGGAAGACCGCGAGGGGGGCGATCGCCGCCAGGATGGAGCCGGCCGCGGTCAGGTTGTAGGTCGAGATGAACTCGCCCTGCATGTTCGCGAGGCCGAGGGTGACGGTCTTGATCGCGTCCGAGCGCAGGAGGACGAGGGACCAGAGGAGGTCGTTCCAGATCCAGGTGAATTCCAGGACCGCGAGGGCCGCGATGCTCGGCAGCGCGAGCGGGAGGATGATGCGCGAGTAGATGGTGAAGTCCCCCGCCCCGTCGATGCGCGGCGCCTCGATCTGCGAATAAGGGATCTGCTTCATGAAGTTGCGGAGGAAGAAGGTGCAGAAGCCGAGCTGGAAGGCGACGTGGAAGAGGATGAGGCCGCCGAAGCTGTCGTCGATGCCGATCGAGTTCGACATCCGGAAGACGGGGATCATCAGCATCTGGAAGGGGATGAGCATGCCCGCGACGAAGAGCACGAGCACGGCCTTGTTGAGCCGGAAGCGGTAGAACGCGAGGGCGAAGGCGGAGAGGCTCGACACGGCCAGGGCGCCGAGCACGGAGGGGATCGTGACGACGAAGGTGTTCACGATGTAGCGGCCCATGCCGGCCCGCTCCCAGGCCTCCGCGAAGTTCTCGAGGTGGATGACCTTGGGCGGGCGCCACATCACGGGATCGGACATGAGCTCGTCCATCGACTTGAGGGAGGTGAAGGCGCCTATCGCGAGCGGCATGAGCCAGACCGCGACGAGGAGGGTCGCGGTCGCGTAGAAGGCCGCGCTTTTCAGGGCCCTGGCGGCGGGGCTGCCGACGGTTTTCATTCGATTGCCTCCTCGCGAGCCTAGCGCTCGGATTCCTTCTTGAGGACGTCGCCGACGTAGACCATGATGAAGGCGAGCGTTATGAGGAACTGGACGACCGCGATCGCCGAGCCGTAGCCGAAGTCGGCGTACTGGAAGGCGCTCGAGTACATGTAGCTCGCGAGCACCTCGGCGGCGCGCGCCTTCGTGTTCGTCATCACGTAGACGATGTCGAAGGACCGGAGCGAATCGATGACGGAGATCGTGACGGCGACGATGGTCGCGGGGAGGAGGAGGGGCAGGATCACGTTGCGGAAACGCTGCCACCAGCTCGCGCCGTCGATGAGCGAGGCCTCGACGAGCTCGGGCGGCACGCCCTGCAGGCCCGCGAGGTAGAGGATCATCACGTAGGGGACCTGGCGCCAGACGCCGACCGCGATGAGGGCGCCGGTCATGTAGCGCTTGTCGCCGAGCCACTGCACCGCGAGCCCGTCGAGCCCGACGGAGCGCAGGAAGGTGTTGAGGGCCCCGAAGTCCGGGTTGTAGATCCACATCCAGATGGTGCCGATGATCGTGAAGGACAGGGTCATCGGCAGGTAGAAGAGGGTCTTGTAGAGGCGGCTGCCGCGGCGCCCGCCGTTGAAGAGCATCGCGACGAGGAGGCCGAGGGGCACGGGCACGCCGACGAAGAAGACGAGCCAGAGCAGGTTGTTCTTGATCGCGAGCCAGAACTGCCCGTCGCCGAGCAGGCGCCGGAAGTTGGCGAAGCCGTGCCAGACCGCGCCGTAGACGATGGAATCGCGCTTGGTGAAGGCGAAGGCGAAGCTCTCGAAAATGGGCACGACGACCCAGATCATGTACATCGCGAGGGGCAGCGCGAGGAAGGCCCAGGGCGCCAAGGCCCCTTTCCTGAATCGCTTCGAGGGCATCGCTTTCGTCTCCTTCCGCCGGTCCGCGTGGGCGGGAGCGTTCCCTCCGGAAAAAGAAAGGGCCCGCCGGCCGGAGGGAGCTGGCCGGCGGGCCCGGAGACGGAAGATTCCGCGCCTTACTTGAGCTCGGCGTAGATGCGCTCGCGCTCCTTGTCGAGGGCGGCGAGGATGTCGGCGGCCTTGTCCGGGGTCGCGATGATGTCGACGATGGCGTTCATGCCCTTCGCGGCCATCTCCTCGGGAGCGTCGCGGTCGTAGAACTGCATCGCCGTGGCGGCGCCCTTCACCATGTCGAGGCCGCGCTGGGCGTCGGCGTTCGGGGCGGGGACGTTCTGGTTCGCGGGGAGGCGGCCGAGGGCCTTGCAGTAGCTCTCCTGGTTCTCCTTCCGCTGGAGGAAGGCGACGAATTTGAGGGCGTTCTCCTTGTTCTTGGCCTTGGCGGGCACGAAGTAGCCGTCGAAGGGCGTGTCCACGCCGTAGGCGGTGTTGCCGCCGACGATCGGGAACTGGAACCAGTCGATCTTGTCCTTGACCGCGGCGGGGGCGACGTCCTTGATGAACTGGCCCATGAGGTACATGCCGGCCTTGCCGTCGAACATCACGGTGGCGGCCTCCTGCCAGGAGTAGCTCGCCGCGTTCTTCATGAAGTAGCCCTTCTTGGAGAGGTCGGCGATGTAGCCGAAGGTCTTCTGGATCTTGGGATCCGTGTAGGCGACCTTGCCGGCCGTGACGTCCTGGTGGAAGGGGCCGCCGTTGACGGCGACGTTCATGTAGTCGAACCAGCCGCCGGCGGTCCAGGTGTCCTTGGCGCCGATGGCGATGGGCTCGACGCCGGCCTTCTTGAGGGCGGCACAGACGGCCTCGAACTCCTCCCAGGTCTTGGGCACGGAGAGGTTGAGCTTGGCGAAGACGTCCTTGTTGTAATAGACGGCCCACCAGTACCAGGACTGGGGCATGAAGTAGACCTTGCCGTTGTAGCTGGAGGCGGTCTTGAAGGCGGCGGGGAACTCGCTGTCCTTCCAGACGGAGTCGAGGGGCTCAAGGAGGCCCTTGGCGGCGTACTGCTGCATGCGGTAGCCGGCGAACCAGGTGAGGACGTCGGGAGCTTCCTTGGCGGTGAGGTAGTTCATGAGCTGGGTCTTGAACTGCTCGTGGGCGGTCGTGTTGATCGTCACCTTGATGTTCGGGTTTTCCTTCATGAACTGGTCGGCGAGGATCTGGAGCTGCTCCTTGGGAGCCTGGTCGGACGCGTTGGACTGGATGACGAGTTCGTTCGAACCCTTCTTGCCGCAAGACACGAAAAGCGATGCCGCCGCCAGGACGACGAGGCAAATGGCGACTAGTCGTTTCATCGAAACCTCCTTGGACTTTCTGGGAACCTGAAATGTAAGCGCTTTCATTTTAGACCATAGCCGAGTTTTGTCAATACTTTTTTTCCGTAACAAAGCAACCGTCACATGGGCGCAACGCTTTCCTTGATTCGGTCCGGGAAGTACCTGATAGTTACGGTATGGATCTTTGGCACGGAAAACGCTCCGGA
>DAINBW010000402.1:0-3352 GCA_036732745.1 Spirochaetales bacterium
GTCTCGACACCGTCGAGGCCAATCGCTATCTCGGCTTTCCCGAGGAGGCGCGAGACTACAAGGTGGCCGCCAAGATGCTCAGGCTCCTCGGCATCGAGTCGATCGCCCTCCTCACCAACAACCCCGACAAGATAGACAAGCTCCGCGCCGAAGGCATCGTCGTGACCGGTCGCCTGCCGCTGGTGATTCCCGCCAATCCGCATGACGAGGCCTATCTGGCCACGAAACGGGAGAAAATGGGACACCTTTTCTGAAATCGGGCGCGCCGGTCCCTCCCGCCGAATCCTACCGCCGCAAGGAACGCGCCACGGGAGGCGCGCTTCCCGATAATGGCCTTCCACTCGCCACGGCCTTGCAAAGCCCGCCGCCATCTATTATAACCGTACCAGTGGACCGGAAGGCGGAAGCAGTACCTTGCGGCCCGGTCTGGGAAAAGGAGCGTTGAAGCGTATGATCGCCAAGTCCGACATGCCCAACATCAACGAGAAGCGCCCCGACGGCCTCAAGGCCGAAGGCGGATCCTACCGCGTGCTCATCGTCGATGACTCCATGTTCATCGCGAAGCAACTCGGTCAGATCCTTACCTCGGAGGGTTTCGAGGTGGTCGGTACCGCCGGCGACGGCCTCGCGGGTATCGAAAAGTACAAGGAACTTTGCCCCAACGTCGATCTCGTGACCATGGACATCACCATGCCCAAGATGGACGGGGTTACCGCCCTCGAGAAGATCCTCGAGTTCGATAAAAACGCCACCATCGTGATGGTGAGCGCCCTCGGCAAGGAAGACGTCGTCAAGAAGTCCCTCCTCCTCGGCGCCAAGAGCTACATCGTGAAGCCGCTCGACCGCAAGAAGGTCCTTGAGCGGATTCTCGCCGTACTCAAGCACTAGGGGCGCGGGCCGGAATCCCGGAGCTCTCGCCCCCCCCGAGGGCCGACGCCCGGACTACGTTCGCCGCGCACGGGCCGCATTCTCCCCGCCAACGAGACCGGATCCCGCCTTGTCGCCGGGGTCCGGTTCACATCGCGGATAGCTTCGCGAAAACCTTCGAACGCAAAAAGGTCTACCAACCATGAGCCTCTACGAGATAGGCATGCTTCTCTGCTTCGGCGCCGCTTGGCCCTTTTCCCTGGTCAAATCCTTCAGGTCCCGGACGACCAAGGGGAAAAGCCTCTTTTTCCTCTGCGTCATCCTCCTCGGCTACGGCTTCGGCATCCTCAACAAGCTCCTCGTCCGCTATGACGACGTCGTCTGGCTGTACGCCCTCAACGGGCTCATGGTCTCGGCCGACATGGTCCTCTGGTTCAGGAACCGCCGCATCGAGAAGACCGGCCGCTAAAGGCGGCTTCGCCCCCCCCTTCCCGACGAAAAGAGCCGCCCCTCGAGGCGGCTCTTCTCGTTTCGGACGGCGTTCCTACTCCTTGAGGCGCGCGAGCAGTTCCTCCACCTTGGCGCCGTAGCGCTCGGGGGCGGCGGCGGTCGCCTCGGCGAAGTAGCGCTTCGCGTCCTCGGCGCGCTCCTGGGCGAAGGCGCTGAGGCCGAGCGCGTAATTGCCGATCGCGGGTTCGCAGCCCAGGCGCAGGGCCTCGGCGTATTCGAAATCGGCGCGGGCAAAATCGCCGAGAGCGTAGGCGATGAGACCGAGGTAATAGGGCGGAATGTAGGAGGAGGCGTCCAGGGCGGCGGCCGATTCGAAGGCGGTCGCGGCCGTCTCGAAATCCTTGTCCCCATAGGCTTTCACGCCGAAGGCTATTTCCTCGGCGAAGGTTCGACGGTTGGCGAGATAGGCGGCGAAGGCCTTGGCCGCGTCCTCCTCCCCGTACCAGGTCGCCAGCCGCGCGCGTATCGCCTCCTGGTTGTCCTTGAGGCTGGCGTCCTTCCGCAACATGGCGATGGTGTCCCACAGCAGGCGGTTGTATTCCGGATCGCCGTTCGCGAGGAAGGACACGAAGGCCCAGGCTTCGGGATAGTAGACGTCGAGGGCGCCGCGGGCCTCTTCCTGCTGGAGGGTCAGGAGGCGGCCGAGCGGCAGCAAGGCGCGCTTCGCGTCCAGGGCCTTGGCCGTCTCGAGCCAGGCGAGATTCTCCGGGAAGACGATCCCGTTTTTCGCCTCGTCCCACGTCGCCGTCTCGAAAAAGATGGCAAAGCCGTCGCGGAGCCAGAGCGGGGGATTCTGCACGAAAGCCTTTAGGAACTGGACAAAGGCCTGGTGGGCCAGGCTTGCCGAACGCTCGGGCTCGTCCTTGGCGAACAGGAGGAGTTCGCGCCGCTCGAAGCTCGGGTAATGGACGTAGACGTAGTCGTCTTTCGTCTGCCCGACGAGCTTGGAGAGGTAGGCGTCAAAGCCGTCCTTGGCGGCGAATTCCCGCAGGACCATCTTTCCCTCGAGCCCCGCGGGATCGAAGCGGAAGACGCGGTTGAACAAGTCGAAGAGGGCGTCGGCCTGCGCGGCCAGCTTCGTCGCCTCGGCCTTGCCCCGCTCGGAGTACACGACGTAGCGAAGTCCTTCGACGCGGGACACGGCCTCGCTGGCGGTCTGGGCGACCACGGCGAAGGCGGCGAGGACGAAGACGAGCGCGATGCAGATTTTCTTCACGATTTCCTCCGCGAACGATACTGGTTAAATACTAGGATCGCGGTCGCGGGTTGTCAAATCGCGGTACTTCCTGGGAGCGCGGCCTCGGGCCGAAAGCGCTCATCGCGTTTTCCTGAGGGGTGGCGGCTCCGGCCGGCGCGGCCCGGCGCGGGCTGGCGCGGACCGGCCCGGCAGGTCCCGGCCCGGGCGTGGCGCGGCATGGCGCGGCCCGGCACGGCGCAGCTTGGGCTGGCGTGGCGCGGTGTGGCCCGGCATGGCGCAACCCGGCGCGGCCCGGGCCGACGGCTACCGGATCTGGAAATAATGCCGGTCGAGGTAGGCGACGCGCTCGGCGGCCCGGTCCCAGAAGGGGCTTTGCGGATAGTCCTCCGTCAGCTTCTTGTACTGGGCGTAAGCCTTGCGGAGATCCTTGAAGGGGCCGTTCTGCTCGTAGGCGAGGCCATACAGGTAATAGAGCTCGTCCATGCCGGAGGGGTAGAGGGCGAGGAAGCGGTCGAGGGCGGCCAACGCGCTCTGGGTCTTTCCGGCGGCGAGTTCGTCCCTCGCGGCGAGGAGGATGCCTTCCGGGGAATCAGGCAGGGTGGGCTGCGCCGGGGCGGCGAGCAGGCCCGCGGAGGCCACGGGCTGCGCTTGGCCCGCGCCGGCCTGGGATGGGGCCCCGGCCGCGGCGACGGCAGGGGCAGCCGAGGCGGGGCTTGCCGCAGCTCCGGCGACGGGGTCGATCGGCGGGATCGGCGCGGCCGCGGAAGCCCCCGAGGG
>DAINBW010000403.1:0-3350 GCA_036732745.1 Spirochaetales bacterium
GACCTCGGCGAGGATGAGGGCTGCGCCGATCAGGATGGCGGGGGCCATGCCGCCCTTGAAGCCCCAGGCCTGGCTCATCGTGTAGAAGCCGAGGGTGACGAGGTTCACCGAAAAGAAGGCGTAGATGAAGGCGTCCGCCACCGACCAGGACCGTACGAGTCCCGTGGCCTTGCGGAGGAAGAGGTCGGGCTGTTGCGCCATGTTGACTCCTCTTGTCGTTTGGTGCGTTCCTAGCCCGTCGTCAGGACGTAGGAACGGATACCTTTCTTGGGGTCGAGATCGAAGAGCGCGCCCTGGAGCACGCCCTGTTCGTAGAGACTGCCGGGATTGACCGCGAGGGTCTTCTTGACGCGCGCGATGCCCTTGGCCTCGTGGATGTGGCCATGGAGCCCCAGGAGGGGACGGCGGTCCTCGAGCGCCGCGCGGACGGCGCTCGAGCCGACCGGCACGGTGGACTGGCCCGCGTTCTTGATGGAAAGATCCTCGCCCAGTTCGGGCGCGTCGTCGAGGCCGGAGGCCCGGGGCGGGCAGTGGAAATTGAAGATCGCGCGCGAATAGTCGAGGCCGGCGGGCGCGAAACGGGCGATGCGGGCGGCGAGGTCGTCCTCGTCCTCCTCGCGGTGCGTGTGCCACGGGGTCCGGTTGGACCAGCCCGTGGAGTACAGGCTGAAGCCCTGGCCCAGGTCCAGGGCCTTGCCCTCGCCGTCTTCCACCCTGCCGGAAGCCGCGAACAGCGCGTCCACCTCGAAGGGATCGTCGTTGCCGGGGCAGACGAAACAGCGCACGCCTCTCGGAAGCCGCTCCTCCGCCAGCTTGAGCCAGCGCTCGAGCGTCTCGAGGACGGCCCGCCTGAAGCGGGCGTCCAGGAGCGCGTGGTCGGCCAGGAAGGCGTCGCGCTCGGCGACGCTCATCCGCACCGGGTAGTAGCCGCGGCTCATCACCTGCTTCTCGAAGTCGAGCATCGCGCCTTCGCCCTCGAGTTCGTAGGCGGAGCCGAGGAGGGTGGCCTTCGCCGTGCCGCCTTCAAGGACGAGCGGGACGATGGCCTTGCCGGTGAGATCGCCGCCGAGGACGAGGAGGTCGGCCTCGTAATACGCCGCCGATGCCAGGAATTTCTTCCAGCAGATGTCTGAGCCGTGGATGTCGGTTGCGAAAAAAAGTCTCGGCATCGTGAACCTTGTCGAAAAGGATGGTTATGCGGTTTTCGTCGAAGACCGCAGCAGGGTAACGCCTGCGGCGTGGGGTGTCAAGTTGCTATTTCCTTACCGGACCGAAGAGTCCGATGCCCAGCCGCTCCCGCACGAGGGACAGGGTTCGCGCGAACTGGCCGAGGAGTCCATAGGCCAGGACGGCGAAGAACAGCCCGACCGCGGCGACCCGGACCCAGGCGGGCAAGCCCGGGACCAGGATGGAGGCGAGGAGGAGGAGGTCCATCACGAGGAGGTCCGGATACCACAAGGGCGCCGCCAGTCCGACGAGCCGCGAGCGCAGGAGGTCGCCGATGAAGCGCGAGCCGGAAAAGCCCGCCAGGAGGCCGCCGGCGAGGAGGGCGCCGCGGCCCATGGTCTTTTCGGCGACCAAGGCCCAGATCGCGATGGGCAGGAGGGTCAGGAGTTCCGCGAGAACCTCGCGGCCCCAGGCCATGCGGCCGACGAAGAAGCTGCGCAGGCCCGTGACGAAAAAGCCGCCGATCATGACGAGGTAGCCGAGATGGATCGGCGGGACGCCGAGGCCGGGAAGGGGACGAGCCCAGAAGTCATAGCCGACGAACCACATCGAGAGGTAGGCGAGAAGCAAGGCCACCGTGCCCTCTTCGCTCGAAAGCGGTCCGAAATAGAGCTGGTTGGTCATCTTGACCTCGCGGAGATTGGTCCAATCCGCGAAAAGGCACGCGAAGATCGCGATGAAGAGCCAGGCGGAGGGCAGGACGGGAAAGGCCATGAAGAGGCCAAGCGGCATGAAGAAAATGTTGAAGGAATCGAACCAGTGGTCGACGAATTCGCCCAAGGGGCCCGAACTGCCGGTCCGCCGTGCCTGGATCCCGTCCATGGCGTCGAGGCTGTGGTAAAAGGCGATGCCGAGGGCCGCGAGGCCGAAGAGCCAAGGGGAACGCCTCGCGGCGACGTCGATGGGACCGACCACGAGCCCGCAGAGCAGGGCCGTCGCGAACCAGGAGCCCGTGTTGCCCACGATGCTCACGAGATTGGCGGAGGCCTTGGCGGGGATGAACTTGATGGCGAGGCGCCACCAGTACTTGAGGAGCCGGTCGACAAGGGACTTGTTGATGGAGCTGTACTGGTATTTGTAGATCCGGTCGGGATCCTCGTAGCGTTCCATGGCGAAACCTTTCCGGCCGCGGCGTTCCGCGCGGCCTCCCACGGCTGGATCATATACCAAAACGCCGCCATAGGGCAATCGTTTCCGAGCCGCGTGGGGAGGGCGCGAACGAGCTTGCGCCGCGGTCCGCGCCTTCGATATACTAATCGCGCTTCTTCGCCCGCGAAGGAGCGCCATCCCACTTCGGAGGATCCACATGAACGCCGCCCTGGAAGCGCTGAAGGAACGCGGATTCCTGCAGCAGTGCACCGACCTCGAGGGGCTCTCGAAGCTCATGGACGAAGGTCCGGTCACGTTCTACGAGGGCTGCGACCCGACGGGCCCCTCCCTCCACATCGGCCACATGGTGCCCTATTTCGCCATGCGGCACATGCACGCCGCCGGCCACCGCGCCATCGTGCTCATGGGCGGCGGCACCGCCCGCATCGGCGATCCCTCGGGCAAGACCACGATGCGCCAGATCATCAGCTACGAGGAGATCGACGCGAACACGAAGCGCTTCCTCGCCCAGATCGACAACTTCCTCAAGCTCGACGGGAAGTCCATGTTCTCGGACAACAACAAGAACTGGCTCGCCGACCTCAACTACATCGACTTCCTCCGGGACATCGGCAGGCACTTCTCCGTCAACCGGATGCTCTCCTTCGAGGCCTACAAGCAGCGCATGGAAACGGGCCTCTCCTTCATCGAGTTCAACTACCAGCTCCTCCAGAGCTACGACTTCCTCCAGCTCTACAAGCGCCACGGTTGCCGCCTCCAGATCGGCGGCGACGACCAGTGGGGCAACATCGTCGCGGGCATCGAGCTCATCCGCCGCGTGGAGGGCGCCGAGTGCTTCGGCCTGACCTTCCCCCTCGTCATGACGAGCGACGGCAAGAAGATGGGCAAGACCGAGAAGGGCGCCATCTTCCTCGACCCCGCCATGACGAGCCCCTACGAGTTCTTCCAGTACTGGCGGAACGTCACGGACGCGGACGTGGAGCGCTTCCTCCTCATGTTCACCTTCATCCCGC
>DAINBW010000404.1:0-3349 GCA_036732745.1 Spirochaetales bacterium
GGCGGCGAAGCGGGGATCCTCGAAGGAGGCGTATTCGGGGGAAAGGTCCCAAGCGGGAGGAGCGGCGGGATCAAGGGCGGTTCCGGTCGCGGGACCGGAGGTCCCTTCGGGGCTGCGGATGGCGTGGTGCTGCATGGCGGGGAGCCTAGCACGACTTTCGCCCCTCGTAAAGGTCGAGCGCCGACTTGCGCCGGGCCGGACCTTCCACTCAGCCTTCCACTCAGCCTTCCGTCGCCGCCGGGAGGCGCACGTTGAAGACAGTCCTGCCCGGCTCGCTTTCGAAAGCGATGCCGCCGCCGTGGGCTTCCACGACCTTGCGCGCCAGGTTGAGGCCGAGGCCCGTGCCTTCGCCGAGGCGTTTGGTCGTGAAGAAGGGCTCGAAGACGCGGTCGCGGAGTTCGCCCGGGATGCCGTGGCCCGAGTCGGTCACCGACACGACGATTGACGCTCCGTCCCGCCGCGCCGAGAGGCCGAGCCGGCCGCGGTAGTCCATCGCCTGGATGGCGTTGGAGACGAGGCCGAGCCAGACCTGGGCAAGCGCCTCCCGCTCGCCGACGACCGCCAGGTCCGCGGGGATGTCGAGGTCGATCTGGAGCTCGCCCCGCGCCTTGTCCCGGAACGCCGCGAGGATTTCGACGAACTCCTCCCTGAGGGCGATCCGCCGGGGCTCGTTCGGCTTCCCCTCCCGCGAGTAGCGGCCGAGGGCGGCGATGATGCGGGCGGTGCGGCGCGTCGATTCGGCGGCGATGGCCGCTCCGCCGAGGAGGGCGCAGGTCCGCGCCGCGAACTCGACGAGCTTCGCCGTCCGCGGGCAACCGATTTCCGCTATCGAGGCGAGGACGGCGTCCATGGCGCCGAGTTCCTCCGCGTCCTGTGCGGCCGCCGCCGGGTTGGGGCAGGAGGCGAAGGCCGCCTCCAAGCCCGCCCTGCCCTTCCGGTCGCCTGAGGGGTCGATGCCGCGCGCCCTGCGGGAGCCCGCGGCCACCAAGGCAAGATAGCGTTCGAAATCGCCCTCCTCGAGCGAGCCGATGAAGCCGGGAAGCCGTTCAATCAGGGCGGGAAGCTCCGCGTCGATGAGGGTGACGGAGGAGAGCAGCGCGCCCAGGGGGCTGTTGACCTCGTGGGCGATGCCGGCGACAAGGCGGCCGACGACGGCCATCTTCTCCGACAGGACGACGCGGGCCTGGGCCTCGCGCAGGTCGCTCAAGGTGCGCTCGAGCTTGGCGTTGGACTCCCTGAGCCCGGCCATCGCGTCCTGCAGGGCGGCGGTCCTGGCGTCGACGAGGACCTCGAGCTCGGCGTTCAGCTTGGCGAGCCGCGCTTCGCTTTCGAGCGCCCGCGAACGCTCGATCTCGAGCTCCCTGAGCCTCGTCTTGAGTTGGGGATAATAGCTCTTGACGGAAAAGGATTCGTCGATGCCGAGGAAGCGGTCGCGCAGGCGCTCGCGCTCAGGCTCGGAGCGGCTAGAGGGCCCGGACATAGATCGCTTCCAGTTCGCCCTGGTCGAATCCGCGGGGATTGGTGACGAGGCAGGCGTCCCGCGACGCGAAACCCGCGAGCGAGGCTATTTCCTTCGCGTCGAGTCCGAGGCGGGCCAGCCCGTAATCGAGCCCCGCCGCGGACTTGAGCCGACGGATGAGCGCGAGGAGGGACTCGAGGCTCGCCCCCGCCCTCTCGCCGAGCCCCTCGGCCAGGGCGTACTCGAGCTCGACGTAGCGGCTCGGCGCGGCGTCGTAGTTCGCGGCGACGGCGGCCTCGAGGAGGAGGGCGTTGCAGACGCCGTGGGGCAGGTCCAGGGCGCCGCCCAGGGCGTGGGCCATCGCGTGGACGACGCCGAGGCTCGCGTTGGAGAAGGCCCGTCCCGCGAGGAGGCTCGCCAAGGTCATCCCGCTCCGCCTGGCCAGGTCGCCGCCGTCGGCGACGGCCCCCGGCAGGTTGGCCCCGACGAGGCGGACGGCCTCGAGCGCGTCGAGGTCGGTCAGCGCGGAGGCCGCCGTGGAGACGTAGGCCTCCATCGCGTGGACCAAGGCGTCCATGCCCGTCGCGGCGGTCAGCTCGGGCGGCATCGAGACGGTCACGAGGGGATCGACGAGCGCGGCGTCGGGGATCGCCTTCTTGGAGACGATCGCTATCTTCACCTTGCGGGCGCTGTCGTTGATGATGGCGAACTGGGAAACGTCGGCGCCCGTGCCCGAGGTGGTCGGCACGCAGAGGAGCGGCGGGCCCGGCTCCGGCACCTGGTCGAGGCCCTCGAACGCGAGGACGTCGCGGCCGTTCGCGGCCGAGAGGCCGATGCCCTTGGCGCAGTCCATGGGGCTTCCGCCGCCCACGGCGACGATGAGGTCGCAGCCCTGGCCTTGGTAGAGCCGAAGCCCCTCCCGGACCGATTCCTCGCGGGGATTGGGCCGCACCCCGTCGAACAGCACCCAGGGCAGCCCCGCTTCGCGGAGGGCTTCCTCGACCATGCCGCAGATGCCGGCCTCGCGGACGCCGGGATCGGTGACGAGGAGCACCTTGGATGCGCCGAATCGGAGGCTGTAGCTCCCCACCTTCCTGGCGGCGCCTTCGCCGAAGAGGATTTCGGGGATGTTGAACTTGCGCAAGGGAAGCCGATCCCGCGTTTTCATACGAAAAAAGTATCGACCATCCGGCGCGGCCGCGCAAACCGAAATTCCCCTGCGAAGATGCCGCGCCGGGTGCGCCCCCCTTGAATATCACGCGGTTTTCTGCGAAAACTTAGGGCGTGATCACCGTAACCGACCTCGCGCTCGCCTTCGGGGAGCGCTACCTTTTCAAAGACGTCAACCTGAAATTCACCCCCGGCAACTGCTACGGCATCATCGGGGCGAACGGCGCCGGCAAGTCGACCTTCCTCAAGCTCCTTTCGGGCGAGCTCAAGCAGGACAAGGGCGAGATCATCATCGGCCACGGCAAGCGAATGACGGTCCTCCAGCAGAACCACTTCGCCTTCGAGGAGCACCGCGTCCTCGACACCGTGATCATGGGTTGGCAGAAACTCTACGGCGTGATGCGGGAGCGCGAGGCGCTTTACGAGAAGGCCGACTTCTCCGAGGCCGACGGCATCCGCGCCAGCGAGCTCGAAGGCGAATTCGCCGAGCTAGGCGGCTGGGAGGCCGAGGCCCAGGCGGCCATCCTCCTCTCCGGCCTCGGCGTCGCCGAAGCCCACCACGAGAAGCTCATGAAGGAAGTCGACGAGGGCATCAAGGTCCGCGTCCTCCTCGCCCAGGCCCTCTTCGGCAACCCCGACATCCTCATCCTCGACGAGCCCACGAACGGCCTCGACCTCGACTCCATCTCCTGGCTCGAGGAATTCCTCATCGAGTTCCCG
>DAINBW010000405.1:0-3339 GCA_036732745.1 Spirochaetales bacterium
TTGAGCGTGTCAATCAACCCGGCTGCGGTGAGAATCGCCTTCTTGCGGGCCACGGCGTCCGCGACGGCGAGGGGGTTGTAGCCGTCGACGCGCTCGGCGTGCATGTTCTCCGGATTGACGCCGGCGCCGACGCGGGCCAGGACCTTGTAGCCCATGGTCTCGCCGTCGGTCTGTCCGCCCATGCCGTAGAAGTTGTTGAAGAAGTTGAAGAGAATGGGCGGCGCCCCGCCGAGATCCTTGGGCCAGAGGGTTCGGTACTGGTCCATGGAAGCCATGCACATGGCCTCCCAGACCGGACCGCAGCCCATCGAGGCGTCGCCGATGTTCGACACGACGATGCCGGGCTTGCGGTTCACGCGCTTGAAGAGCGCCGCTCCCGTCGCGATGTCCGCGGAGCCCCCGACGATCGCGTTGTTCGGCATGGAGCCGAAGGGGGTGAAGAAGGCGTGCATGGAGCCGCCGAGGCCGCGGTTGAAGCCGGCCTTGCGCGCGAAGATTTCCGCCAGCGTGCCGAAGAGGATGAAGTTCTCCGCGAGGTCGCGCAGGCCCTTGTTCGGAAGCCGCTCGGCCAGCCGCAGGGTTTCGCCGCCGAGAAAGGACTCCATCGCGGACAGGAGGGCGCGCTCGTCGAGCTTGCGCGAGGCGCCGAGGCACTTGGCGAGGATTTCGCCGTGGCTGCGGTGCGAACCGAAGACACAGTCCTCGGGATCGAGCGAGGCGCACTGCCCCACCGAGGCGGCCTCCTGGCCGACGGAGAGGTGGGCGGGCCCCTTGTGGTTGTACTCCACGCCGTTCCACGAACCCATCGTCTTGAAGGAGTTGAGCATGTTCTCGAACTCGCGGATATAGACCATGTCCGCGAGGATGTTCCTGAGCCCCTCGACGCCGAAACGGGCTACCTCGGCCTGGTAATCGCTCCGGTACTGGTTGACGGGGATGGCCCCCAGCTCGAGGCGGCCGGACTTCCGGACGCCGGCGGGATCGACGAACATTGACTTGGGCATGGATTCCTCTCTCTCACTCGATTTCCCAGGCCGCCTCGCGAATCGCCTCGCAGACGGTCGGGTGGGGGAATATGAGCTGTTTCAGGTCCGCGACGCGGAGTTCCGCTTCGAGGAGGGCGGCGCCTCCCCAGATCATCTCGGAGGCGTAGGCGCCCACGACGTGGAGGCCGAGCAGCCGTCCCGTCGCGGCTTCCGCGAGGAGCTTCACCGAGCCGGGCGCGGCGAAGCCGTTCTCGGCGCAGAAGCGGCCGGAAACGCGCAGGGGGACGACCGCCTTGCGGACCTCGAGACCCTTGCCCAAGGCCTCCTCTTCCGTCATGCCCACGCCGGCCGCCTCCGGGTCGCCGTAGACGACCCAGGGCACGGCGCCATAGCGCATGACGTCCCTGGAGGCGGACTTTCCGCGCGGCGCGCCGCCGCCGGACAGGATGTCCGCCGCGGCGACCTCGGCCATGCGATAGGCGGAATGGGCCAGGAGACTGCGTCCGTTGACGTCGCCGACTGCCCAGACGCCGGGCAGGTTGGTGCGGAGGCGCTCGTCGACAACGACGCCCTTGGCCGAAAAATCAAGCCCCGCCTCCTTCGCGCCCCAGCCCTCGAGGTTGGGGCGGCGGCCGACGGCCATGAGGACCAGGTCGGCGTCGCACTTCGCGGCGGATCCGTCCTTCGTCCGGTAGTGCACCGCACCGCCCTCGAGGCGCTCCACCTTGCACCCGAGGCGGAAGGCGACGCCCTTCATCCCGCGGCGGAGGATGGGCGCCAGTTCCTTGTCCATGAAGGGGATGATCTCGTCCATCATCTCGACGACCTCGACGCTCGACCCGAGGGAGGCGAAGAGTCCGGCGAACTCTACGCCGATGACGCCGCCGCCGATGACGCAGAGGCGGCGCGGGACCTCGGCCGCTTCGAGGAGGCCCGTGGAGTCGACGACCTTCGGGTTGCCGACCGCCCCGGGGATGGGCGGCATCGCGGGCGAGGAGCCCGTGGCGACGATGACGGCCGCCGCCCCGTGGACGGCGCCGCCGGCCTCGACCCGGCCGGGACCGAGAAGACGCGCGGGCGCCTCGAGGACCTCGACGCCGTGCTTCTTCTCGGCCAGCGCTATGCCGCCCCGGAGCTTCCCGACCACCTCCCTCTTCCAGGCCTGCATGGCGGCCCAGTCGAAGGAGACGCCCTCGACCTTGACGCCGAATTTCCCGGCCTCCAGGGCGTGGCGGTAATGCTTCGCGGAATTGAGGAGGGTCTTGGTCGGCACGCAGCCCACGTTGAGGCAGGTGCCGCCGAGCGCGGCCTTCTCGACGAGGAGGACCTTCCTGCCCGCCCGGCCGAGGCGCTCCGCGGCGAGGTAGCCGCCGGGGCCGCCGCCGATCACGATCGCGTCGTAGTCGCCCATGTCGCTCACCTCGCCAGGAGAAGATCGATGTCGGCTATCGCGTCGGCGATGGCCTTGAGGAGCCGCGCGGCCGGGGCGCCGTCCACGACCTGGTGGTCGACCGTCAGGGAAAGCCCCATGCGCCGCTCGAAGTCGACGCCGCCGTCGGCCCCGGGCACGGCGCGGGGAACCACGGAACAGACGCCGAGGAGGGCGACCTCCGGCGCGTTCAGGACCGGCGTGAAGCTCTCGACCCCGAAGGCGCCGAGATTGCTGACCGTGAAAGTGGAGCCCGAGAGCTCTTCGGGAAGGATCGCGCCGCCGAGGCAGGCCGCCGCGAGGCGCTTGGACTCCCGGGAGAGTTCCGCCAGGGAGAGGAGGTCCGCGTTCCGGATCACCGGCACCATGAGGCCGCGGGGCGTGTCGACGGCGAGGCCGAGGTGCACGCGCTCGAAACGGCGCAGGGTCCCGTCCACGAAGTGGGCGTTCGCGGCCGGGAAGTCCGGCAGGACGCGGGAAACCGCGAAGAGGACGAGGTCGCCTATCGTCACGTCGGCGAGGCCGAGGCCGGCGCCGTCCGACTTGAGGCGGGCGCGCAGCGCGAGGATCCGCTCGGCCCTGGCGCCGCCGTTGAAGGTCAGCTGGGCCGTCGAGTCGAGGGAGGCGCGCATCCTCGTCGCGATGAGCTTCCTGATGTTCTTCGCCGGCTCGTCGGTGAAGGGACCGGGGAAGGCGCCGTCCGCGGCGCCGTCCGGGGGACCCGCCCGTCCAATCGGCGGTTCGGCCGCGGCCTGGCCGGCCGAGACCGCGGGGCCGCGCTCGAGATCCATGAGGCCGAGCCGCCCGCCGAGCGCGCCGCCGGGCCCGTGCGCGGCCGCGGCGCCGTCCCGGGCCAGGGCCTCCCGGGCCGCCGCGGTGAGCGGCCCGCGGGCTTCGAGCGCGGCGCGGATACCCCGTTCGATG
>DAINBW010000406.1:0-3334 GCA_036732745.1 Spirochaetales bacterium
GCGCCGACCTCCGGGTCCGCGGCGGCCGCATAGCCGAGATCGCGCGCGCCCTCGCGGCCGAGCCCGGCGAGGAGATCGTCGACGCCGCCGGCCTCCTCGTCCTGCCCGGCGCGATCGATCCCCACGTGCATTTCGACGAGCCGGGCTTCACGCACCGCGAGGACTTCCTCCACGGCACGAGCGAGGCGGCCAAGGGCGGCGTGACGACCGTCATCGACATGCCCTGCACCTCCCTGCCGCCGGTCACGACGCTCGCCGCCCTCGAGCACAAGCTCGCGGCCGTGTCGCCCAAAGCCGTCGTGGACTACGCCTTTTACGGCGGCGTCTCCGGCCGCGAGGTCGAGGCCAGCCTCGGCGCGGGAGCCGCCGAAGCCGCGGGCGGGCGCCCCGGCGCGATGGCCGAACTCGCCGAACGCGTCGTGGGCTTCAAGTGCTACTTCATCTCGGGCATGGACAGCTTCACGCGCGTCACGCACGAGGACTTTGCCCGCATCCTCGCCGAGGGCGAGCGCCTCGGCCGGCCCATCCTCCTCCACGCCGAGGACCTGGACTACGTGACCGCCGCGACGGCGCGCGCCAAGGCCCTGCGCGGGAGCGCCGCGCCGGAGTGGGCGGACTACGCCGCCGGCCGCCCCGAGGCCGCGGAACTCGTCGCCTGCGCCTCCGCCCTGGCCCTCGCGCGCGGCCGCGAGGCGACCCTCCACATCGTCCACGTGGGCACCGCCGCCGCCGCCGACCTCCTCCACGCGGGGGGGGCGAGCTGCGAAACCTGCGCGCACTACCTCGCCTTCGGCTCCGGCGACTTCGACCGGCTCGGCGCGGCGCTCAAGACCGCGCCCGTCGTGAAGGCGGCGGAGCGCCGGGGGCTCTGGGAGCGCCTGGCCTCCGGCGTCATCGACTTCGCCGCGAGCGACCACGCCCCGGCGCCGGCCGAGGAGAAGAACACCGGCGATCCCTGGACCGCCTACGGCGGCATACCCGGCACGGGCACCATGCTGCCCTACCTCCTCTCCGAGGGGCTCCTGGCCGGACGCCTCTCCCTGCCCCGTTTCCTCGACGCGACGGGAGGCAAGGCCGCCCTCCGCTACGGCCTCTCGGCCCGGAAGGGCTCGATCGCCGTCGGCAAGGACGCGGATCTCGTCCTCGTCGATCCCGCCGCGACGACCAGGCTGGTCGGCGAGCGGCTCCTCTCCAAAGGCAAGATCACGCCCTTCGAGGGCATGAGATTGACGGGCCGAATCCTCGTTACCTACGTGCGCGGCGCTCCGGTCTACCGGGCGGCGCGAGGCGCGGACGAGGCCGCGGTCGGCGACATCGTCGCCGCCCCCGGCTCCGGAAAATTCCTCACGTGGGGGTACAGGTGAGCAAGGTAATGGACCCGACGCCGCTGTCCGCTCTCCTCGAGCGGATGGCCGGTGAGTATCGCGCGAAGCGATCCATCTACGAGATTCCCGAGGCCGTCTTCCGCGAGGCCTTCGCCCTCGAGGCGAGAAGCCCCGGCATGGCCGTCATGGGCGGCCGCGCCAGCCTTCCCGTCGGCCCCGCCGCCGGTCCGCACAGCCAGATAGCGCCCAACCTCGTCGCCGCCTATCTCGCGGGCTCGCGCGTCTTCGAGCTCAAGACCGTGCAGGAGAACGACGCCCTCGACATCGAGAAGCCCTGCATCCTGGCCCTGGACGAGGGGCACAACGTCGAGTGGTCGACGGAGCTCACGCTGGACGCGGCCCGCGAGGAGTACCTCCGCGGCTGGATCGCCGTGAACCTCCTCGCGGCCCTCTGGTCGCCCAAGCCCCGGGACTTCTTCTTCAACATGTCCGTCGGCTACACCCTCGCCGGCATCAAGGGCCCGAAGGTGGACGCCTACATCGAGGGCATGCGCGCCCCCGCGAAGACCCCCTTCTGGGACCGCGCGATGGGCGAACTCAAGACCTTCGTCGAGGGTCCGTCCTTCGCCGCCGCCTTCGGCCCGGAGGCGCTTGCCAAGGCCCGGGCCCTCCTCGCCGACTTCCCCTCCTCCCCCGTGCACTCCGTCACCCTCTCCACGATGCACGGTTGCCCGCCCGACGAGATCGGCCGCATCGGCCGCCACCTCATCGAGGAAAAGGGCTTCGACGCCTACGTGAAGCTCAATCCCACCCTCGTCGGCTACGACGAGGCGCGCCGCATCCTGGACGCGACGGGCTGGACCGACATAGGCCTGAAGCGCGAGGGCTTCGAGCACGACCTCCAGTGGAAGGACGCGCTCGGACTCGTCAAGGAGCTCGGCGCCGCCGCGGCGGCCAAGGGCCGGCGCTTCGGCGTCAAGCTCTCCAACACGCTCGCCAACGCGAACGACGGGGGCTTCCTGCCCGGCGCGGAACGCTACATGTCCGGCCGCGCGCTCTTCCCGATCACGATCCGCCTGGCCGCGAGGCTCGCGGAGGCCCTGCCGGACTTCCCGCGCCGCTTCTCCTACTGCGGCGGCGTCTCGGCGCTCAACGCGCGCGACCTCGCCGCGGCGGGCCTCGGGCCCCTGACCGTCGCGACGGACATCCTGAAGCCGGGCGGATACCTCCGCCTCCTCCCGATGGCCCGCGAGGCCGTCGCCGCCCTCGAGGCCGCCGGCCCCGCCGCCGCCGGCGAGGGACGCCCCGACCTCCGCGCCGTGGCCAAGCTGGCCGACGCCGCGCTCGAGCGCCCCGAGTACCGCAAGGAATGGAAATCGGGCAACGCGTCCATCGCCAAGCCCCTGCCCCTCTTCGACTGCTTCGCGGCCCCCTGCGTGGAGGCCTGCCCCGTGAACCAGAAGGTGCCCGAATACCTGCGCCTCGGCGCCGCCGGGGACGCGATGGGCGCCTTCGCGACGATCCTGGCCGACAATCCCCTCCCCTGCGTGACGGGCACCCTCTGCGACCACGTCTGCCAGGCCGCCTGCTCCCGCAACGACTACGAGGGGCCGGTGGAGATCCGGGCCGCCAAGCTCGCCTGCGCCAAGGCCGCCTCCATTCCCGCGGCGCGCCCCGCCGCCGCGGACTTCAAGGGCAAGGTCGCCGTCGTCGGCGCCGGCCCCGCGGGCCTGGCCTGCGCCCACCACCTCGCCCTGGCCGGCGTGCCGGTCGTCGTCTTCGACGAGGCCAAGGGCCCGGGCGGCGTGCCGGCCAACGTCATCCCGCGCTTCCGCATCCCCCGCGAGGACATCGCCCGCGACATCGACCGGATCAAGGCCCTCGGCGCCGAGTTCCGCTTCGGAACCAGGGTCGCCGACCGCGCCGCGCTCGAGGCGCAGGGCTTCACCGCCGTTTTCCTGGCGGCGGGCGCCCCCGCGGCCCGGGAGCTCAAGCTCGCGGGCTCCGGC
>DAINBW010000407.1:0-3330 GCA_036732745.1 Spirochaetales bacterium
CTTCCTGCGCTGTCTGTGCCTCGTCGCTGCCAACCCACTCCGCGAGGCCTCGGGTCCCCTCGAGCGAGAAGAGCCAGGCCATGAGGGAGGCGGTCGCTCCGGCGGCGACCGCGCCGGCCGCGAGGGCGACGAGTTTCGCTGTTGCGCGCATTGTTTCTCCTAATCCAGGGCCCGCGGCTTCAGGGCGGCCGAGTCCAGGGCCAGCTTGCCGTCGGGCGCCAGGTCGAGGACGGGGATGTCGTCGTAGCGGCCGGCGTTGTTCCAGAAGGTCATGCCGAGGTTGGTCGCGTCGAGGACGCCGAGGGCCTGGCGGCGCACGTACTCGAGGTCGTAGTAGGCGCGGTCGTAGCTCACGTTGAGGAAGAAGGCCTGGACGTAGGGCCGCACGGCGATCCGCTTCCGCGCGATGGCGCTGTTCCTGAGGCTGCCCACCTTGTAGATGCGGTAGGGGCGCAGCTCCGCCGGGGGCTCGGCGAGGAAGGACTGCTCGAAGTGCGAGGGGTAGAACATCGGGCAGATGACGTCGACGTACTTGGCCAGCACCTCGACGTCCTGGCCGGTGCGCACGCCGGAGCGGTACCAGCCGTTGGCGCCGTAGATGTCGATGCTGATCGGCGCGGGAATGTTCTCGCGGGCGAAGCGGAGGAAGGAGGCGAGGGCGCTCTCCTTGTCCATGCCGGGGTCGCGCCAGCGGAAGGAGGCCTGGTCGATGTTCTCGCCGTCCGTCGGGAAGCGGATGTAGTCGAACTGGATCTCGTCGAAGCCGCGGGCGATGATCTCGTTGGCGATGGCGACGTTGTAGGCCCAGACCTCCTCGCTGTAGGGGTCGACCCAGTACTCCTTGATCGGCTCGCGGACCGTCGCCGGGACGGCCGGGGCCGCGGGGACGGCGGGCGCGGCGGGCGCGCTTCCGGGGGCTGGCTTGGGCCCGTAGGGGCTCGGCGCGCCGGAGGCGGCCGGGGCGGGCGCGGTGGGCGCCGGCTCGGCCTTGACGGTGTTGTAGCCGCGCCAGGGCGCGCCCGCGGCCTTGTCCCAGATGGCGTACTTGCCGCCGCCGTGGTTGTAGATCACCTCGTCCTTGAAGACGACGATGCGCGCGATCAGGTACACGTTGCGCGATTTTGCTTCGGCGACGAAGCCCTCGACGTCGAGGGGGCTCGAGCTCTTGCCCATCTTCTTGAGGAGGGGGTCGCGGGGCTCGAAGCGGAGCCGGCCGAAGTCGTCCTTCAGGTCCACGACGACCGAGTCGAGGGAGCGGTCGGCCATCAGCTTCCAGTATCGGTCGCGGCTTTCCTTGTGGACCATGAAGCCCGTGGTCAGGTAGAGGCCCTCGCGGCCCTCGGCCTTGGCGCGGTGGGGCTTGCGGTCCTTGAAGGCGACGAGCCAGAGCTCGGAGAGCGAGGTGGGCGCGCCGCCCTCGGCCCAGGAGAGGGAGAGGAGCTGGGGCTCGGGGAGGGCGCTTGCGGCCGCGGCCACGCGGGCGCTCGCCGCCTCGTCGCGGGAGGCCTTGCCCGAGGCCGGGTCGAGGCGCTTGACCGCGCCCTCCGTGACGAAGCGGAGGGAGCCATCGGGCCGGGGCGTGAGGGATTCGGCGACGCCGAAGTCGCCCGTTTCGGCGTAGGCGGCGCGGAAGGCGCGGGCCGCCGCGTCCCAGCGGTAGATCCGGGCGAGGAAGCTGTTGGAGGCCCACATGGCGGGCGCGGGAGCGGCCGCTGGCGCTGCGGCGGGCGCGGGCGTCGCGGTGCGGGTGGCCGTTGCGGCGGCCGGCGCGGGAGCGGCGGCGGGGCTGGCAGGCGCGGCGGCCGGCGCGGGAGCGGCCGCCGGGGTGGCCGGCGCGGCGGCGGGGGCCAGGACAAGGTCGGCTATTTCCTCGACGCTCGTGGTGCCTTGGAGGAGGGTGAGGCCGGTGTTGAAGGGAGCCCAGCCGGCGCCGGCGGCGAGCCTGCGGACAAAGAGGCCCTTGATCGGGTGGGAGGCCCAGGCCGCGGTCTCGGCGGTGCCGGGGTAGGGCGAGAGGAGGGCGGCATTGAGGCCGGGCGTCGCCACCGGGGTGCCGAGGCTTTCCCAGCTCCTGCCGCCGTTCCGCGAGAGGTAGACCGCGTCCTTGGTGCAGGTGACGAGGCTGTCGGGATCGGTGGCGTCGCGCTCGAGGTCCTTGAGGTCCTGCGCCTCCTCAAGGAAGGATTTCACGCCCTTTTCAAAGCGCTTGTAGGTCTTGACGGGGAGGCCTCCCGAGCGGTTCTCGAAGCGGACGAGATCGGCGCTGAAGAGGATTCCCTTGGAGGTCAGGAAGTACCAACCCTGGGGGACGGGCAGGATCTTCTTCACTTCGCCCTCCGTCCAGAGGGCTTGCGCGGCGGCGCCGGTCCCTCCGGCCGCTCCGGCCGCGGCGACGCGGTAGAGGCCCGTGTCGGTGCCGGCGAGGAGGTCGGCGCCGAGGAGGGCGAGGGGGCCTTCCGTGGCGGCGTCGAGGCCGGGCTTGGCGGCGGGGGCGGCGAGGAGCTTCGGGACGAAGAGGAAGCCTCCGGCGAGCAGGGCGGCGAGGACGAGGGCTCCGCCGAGGGCGGGCCGGGGAATGCGGACGTTCATGCGTACTCCGTTCGGGTGCTGTGCGCCTATAGTAGCGGAGAGGCGGGGCTTTGATAAGGCGGCGGCGGCCGGTCCCGCGCGTCCGCGGCGACGGCGCGCGAGAAGAGGCGCGAGAGGACCTTGGCCCCGACGAGGAGGAGGGGGATGACGAGGAGGCCGGCCAGGCTCCGCGTGAGGAGGAAGAAGTCGTAGAAGCCGTGGATGAGCACCGCCCAGAGGAGGCCGCGTTTCCAGGCGCCGGCCGCCGGGCTTCCGCGCGCGCCCCTTCCCTCGATCTTGGCCAGGCCGATGTAGTAGCCCATCACGCCGGAGGCTATGGCGTGGAGCGGGACGGCGGTGAAGGCGCGGAGGAGGAGGAGGCCGAAGTCGCCGTAGCCGTAGAGGAAGTCCTCGACGAAGGCGAAGCCGAGGCTCACGCAGACCGCGTAGACGATGCCGTCGGCCCGCTCGTCGAACTCGGGCCGCCTGAAGAGGTAGCGCTTGACGAAAAAGAGCTTTACCGACTCCTCGACGAGGCCGGCGATCAGGAAGGCTTCGATGAAGGCGCCGAGGAGGCCCGTGCTCCGTGGGAGGACGTAGCCGAGGCCGATCTCGATGAGGGCGGCCGGAATCACGGCGAAGAAGCCGAAGAGGACGCTCCGCGAGATGAGGCCGAGGGGTTCGGGCCGCGCGCGGTCGCGCCGGTAGACGTAGCCGATGATGGCGAGCGCGGGCAGGGCGGAGAGGCCGAGGGCGGCCAGG
>DAINBW010000408.1:0-3329 GCA_036732745.1 Spirochaetales bacterium
AGCCGCCCTTCTGGGGCAGGCCCTGGTTCGGCTTCCTCATGGCCGGCCTCGGCGCCGCCGCCGTCGCCCTCCTCGTCGCGGGCCGGCTCAAGAACCTCCACGAGCGCAACGCCTTCCTCCTCCGCTTCGCGCGGCACGTGGAGGAGGTGCGCGAACAGGAGCGGACCAACGCGGCGCGGGAGGTGCACGACGACATCGGCCAGCAGCTCACCGTCCTCAACCTCCAGGCCTACTGGCTCAAGAACCACCTCGACGCGGAGGAGGATATCCGCGCGGAGCGGCTCGCCGAGGTGCAGTCGTCCATCACGGAGGCGATGACGGCGGTCAAGTCGATGGCCACCCGGCTCAGGCCCATCGCCCTCGACGCGCTCGCCTTCGGCGACACGATCACCTGGTTCTCGCGCGACTTCGAGCGGAGGACGGGCATCGCCTGCGCCGCCCGCATCGAGACCGGCATCCCGCCACTGTCGGACGCCGAGGCGACCGCCCTCTTCCGCGTCCTCCAGGAGGGCCTGGCCAACGTCGCGCGGCACTCCGCGGCGCGTTCCGCGGAAATCACGCTGCGGGTCGAAGGCGGCTTCGTCGTCCTCGAGCTCGCGGACGACGGGATCGGCGCCGACCCCGCCAAGGCCAAGGCCGCGGACGCCTTCGGCATCATGGGCATGCGGGAGCGTTGCGCGGCCATCGGCGGCAGCCTCGAGATCGTCACCCGACCCGGCAAGGGCATGCGCGTGATCGCCGCGATGCCCGCGCGCCGCGATCCGGAAAACCGTCCGGCGTCGGAATGGCAGGGCGGCGCGCCCCCCGGCCATGCCGGCGGCGAAGAGGGAGAACGACCATGCTGAAACTCCTCATTTCCGACGACCACTTCCTCATCCGCAAGGGACTTCGCCAGCTCCTCGAGGAAAACCTCCCGGTGGCCCGCCTCGACGAGGCCGAAGACGGCCCGGGCACCCTGGAGCTCGTCCGCGCCAACCGCTACGACGCCATCGTCCTCGACATCTCGATGCCGGGCAAGGACGGCCTCGACCTCATCCGGGACATCAAGGAGCTGACGCCGACGGCCCAGGTCATCGTCCTTTCGATCCAGCCGGAGGAGCAGTACGCGATCCGCGCCTTCCGCCTCGGGGCATCCGGCTGCCTCAACAAGGCCGGCAACCCGGGCGAGATCGTCGAGGCGGTGAAGACCGTCGTCGGCGGCCGCCGCTACCTTTCGGCCAAGGCCCAGGAGCTCCTCCTCGACGACGTTTCGCGCGCGGCCGGCGCCGGCCTCCCCCACGAGAGCCTTTCCGACCGCGAGTTCCAGGTCTTCCGCCTCCTCGCCTCGGGCAAGCCCATCGGCGAGATCTCGGAGCTCCTGTCGCTCAGCGTGAAGACCGTGAGCACCTACCGCGCCCGCGTTCTCCAGAAGATGGGCATGGACAACAACGCCCAGCTCACCCACTACGCCTTCAAGCACGGCCTCGTCGGCGAGCCGTGAAAGCGCCGCGCGTAGGACGGATTCGGACAGCGGAATCCCCGCCCTTCCTACATACGGCGCGCCTCCTCCCGACCTACACTTGCGACATGGCGGCGCCAGGCGAACTCGAGTTGCGGACCCATCCGCCCTACCTCAGCGAGGACCGCGGGGAGATCGCGGCCTTTCTCCTCGCCCGGGGCCTGGAGCCTCCCGCGGACGAGGCCGACTACGCGGTCTCCTTCCTCCGCGGCGGCGCGATGGTCGGTACCGGCTCCCGCAAGGGCCGGATCCTCCGCGGCATCGCCGTCGACGAGGCCGAGCGCGGCGAGGGACTGGCCGCCCGCATCGTCTCGGAGCTCGAGGCCGAGGCGAGCCGAAGTGGTTTCGGCGGCCTCTTCGTCTTCACGAAACCCGACAACCGCGCGATCTTCGAGTCCCTCGGCTACCGCGAGCTCGCGGCCGCCCGCGGCGCCGCCGTCCTCCTTGAAAAGGGCGGCGGACTCGGCGCCTGGCTCGCGGCCCTGCGCGCCGAGCTCGGCGCCGACGGCCCCGCGGCCCCCGCGCCCGGATCCGCGGCGGCGGGACCCGGAGCGGCGGACACGGCTCCGGCGGGACCGGCGCCAGTCTCGGCCCTCGTGATGAACTGCAATCCCTTCACCCTCGGCCACCGCCATCTCGTGGCGACGGCGGCCGCCACCTCCTCCCGCGTCATCCTCTTCGTCGTCGGCGAGGAGGCCTCGAGCTTCCCCTTCGAGGTGCGGTTCCGCCTCGTCCGCGAGGGCGTCGCGGACTTCCCCAACGTGCGCGTCGTCGCGGGCTCCGACTACCTCGTCTCCCGCGCCACCTTCCCCACCTACTTCCTCAAGGACCGCGCCGGCGAGGCGGCCGAAATCCACGCCCGCCTAGACGCCGACCTCTTCGGGCGCCGGATCGCCCCGGCCCTCGGCGTCGCGCGGCGCTACGTCGCCGAGGAACCCTACAGTCCCGTCACCGCGACCTACAACCGCGCCCTCGCGGAGGTCCTGCCGCCCCTGGGCGTCGAGCTCGTGGAGATTCCCCGGCTCGCGATGGGCGGCGCCGCGGTGAGCGCCTCCGCCGTGCGCCGCGCGATCCGCGAAGGCCGCCTCGGAGATGCCCGGGAGCTCGTGCCCGATTCCACCTGGAACTATCTCGCCTCGGCGGAGGCCGCGCCCGTGCTCGCGCGCGTGGCCGCCGCCGAAGGCAGGCATTAGGAATGAGAAAGGACGGACAAGCCATGGAAATCCGGAGAGCAGCCCAGGCGGGCACGCTCGAATCCTGCGACGCGGCCGTGACCGTCGAGCCCCTCGGGCCCGGCGCCCCCGCCGCGCTCGAGGTCCTCGTCGAAGGCGGCGACCGCCGCTTCGAACCCCGCGTCCGCGCCGCGGCCCTCGCGGCCCTCGCCGAACTCGGCGTCGCCGCGGCCAAGGTGACGGTCCGCGACCGCAGCGCCCTCGACTGCACGGTGCGCGCCCGCGTCCTCGCGGCCTGTCTCCGCGCGGCCGGCGACGAGCCCCTGAAACCCGCGACCGCGCCCTGGGAGGCCGGCGCCACCATCGATGCGTACTTCGCGAGCGCGCCCCACGTCACCGTCGGCTCCGGCCGTGTCCAGGCGGCGAGCCGAGCGGACGACGATCTGCTGGAGTTGGTCGGCCTGGTAATAGTCGAGCCGCTCGCGGATAGGAAAACGAGTGAGCAACGGCGCGGTGAGCAGGCCGGTGCGGGTGGTGGCGCCGATGAGCGTAAAGCGGGGCAAATTAAGGCGGACACTGCGGGCGTTGGGCCCCTGGTCGATAATGATGTCCAGCTTGAAGTCCTCCATGGCCGGGTAGAGGTACTCCTCGATGGTCTT
>DAINBW010000409.1:0-3323 GCA_036732745.1 Spirochaetales bacterium
CGGTGACGGTGACCTCGGCGCCGCGCTCCGCCAGGAAACGCGCCGTGGCCAGGCCGCCGCCGTTGAGACCGAGCCCCATGACGGTCGCCTTGAGGCCGGACAGGTCCTTGAAGCTAGAGATCGGGGATTTCAAGGGAAAACTCCTTCATGTCGCGCTCGTTGAGGTAGGATTTCGAGGCGATCCCCTTGAAGGGCTCGCGCCAGGCCGCGGGCATCCTCCCCTTGAGCTCGACGAACTCGGGCATTGTCTCCGAAAAATCGGCGCCTTTCAAGGCGGCCTGGATGCGGTCCATCTCGGGCGTCAGGAAGGCGACGGCGCGGTGGAGGAGGGGCAGGGCCCTGCGGCGCCATTCGGAATTGAGGGAGGGGGCGGAGGCGCATATCGTCTTGTACTTGCAGAAGAAGGGGTAGTAGGGGTAGGTCCGGGCGCCGTCGGGCAGGAAAAGCCGGGAAAAGAATTTGGAAAGGCCGGAATCCATCCAGATGCCGCGGACCAGGTAGCCCCTGCCGGATTCCCCGATCCAGGTATTCGAGACGAGTTGGCGGATCTTGAAGGCCTTGACCCGGCCGAGCTCCCACATCACGGCGTCCAGGGGGATGATCTCGCTTTCCGCGTAGAGCCGGCGCGTCCTGTAGGCCGGGGTGACGTCGTTCGTGCCCGTTTCCAGCACCTCGCACTCGAAGGCGCGGCTCATGAGGTCGAGCCTGAGGAGATAGAGGTAGACGGATTCTTCGACCTTGTAGAGGCGGTAAAAGCAGGGCTTCAGGTTTTCCGCCGGATCGAAATAGTAGGTGAGGCCCTTGAAGGCCCCCGGCAGGCATTCGGCGAGCTGGCGGGCGACGTCCCGCAGGGCGCCGGCGTAGCCGGCCGTCGGTTCGGAAACCCGCACGTCGTGGTGGATGGGGAACCGGGGCACGAAAAGATCGGCGTCGAGGGCCAGGAAAAGCTCCTCGTTCGCGTTGTAGCGTATGGAGAACTTTCCCGAGGGAGCGTCCTCGGGAATGGCGCCGAGGATTCGATTGATCTCGCCGTCCATGTAGGCGACGCGGATCTCGTTAAGGAGGTTCTCCATGATCGCTTGCCATAGTATAGCCCGCGGCGGCGCGCGATGCAAAGAAAACCTTCCATTGCCTTCCGATCCGCGGGTCGCCTTTGCCATTCGGCCCGGAAGGGTCTATATTTAGGGCATGAAGACGACCACAAGGCTTTTCGCGGCCGCGCTCGTCGCGGTGGCGCCCATCGTCCCCCTTTCGGCCCAGGGCCTGGCGATGGAGGCGGAGATCGTATACGTCGACGGGAAGGACCTGACCGTCCTCCGCGCCGGACAGCCCCTCGACTTCGACGACCCGATCGGACTCGACCTCAAGGAGGGCGACCAGGTCCAAACGGGACCCAAGACCACCGCCGAGCTGCGGCTCAAGCAGCGGGGCGCCGTGGTCAAGCTCTCCGAGAACACGGTCCTCTCGCTCAAGAACCTCGGCCAGGGCTCGACCTCGCTCGATCTCCTCTACGGGCGCGTGCGCTCCAAGGTGGAGAAGCTCGCCTCCAAGGACAGCTTCGAGCTCCGGACCTCCTCCGTCGTCGCGGGCGTCCGCGGCACGGACTTCGGCTGCGACCTCATCGCGCCCCGGGCGATCCCCGGCGGCGCCGCGACCGGTTCTTCGGCCGCCCCGGCCGCCGCCTCGGGCGGCGCGCCGACGGTGCGGGTCTATTGCTTCACCGGCGCGGTGGAGGTTTCCCTGGCCCCGCCGGCCGCGGTACCCGACTCCGGCTCCGCGGCCCCGGCACCGGTTCCCCTGCCGGCCCCGCTCCTCGTGGAGGCCGGCCGGATGGTCGTCGTCGACCTGCAGGCCTTGAAGGACGCGCCCGTTCCCGAGGCCCTGAGCTCCCGCGCCCTCGACGAGGACGTTAGGCGTTTCTGGGCGGCCAACGAGTTCGTCGCGTCGGCCATCGCCTCGCCCGCCCCGGCGGCCTTCGATTTCACCGCGGCCAAGGCCGGCCTCAGGCGCAAGAACTCCGCCCTGGCCGGGGGGCTGGCGCTCGCCGCCGTGGGCGCCGCCTTGGAGATTTCCGCCTATCTCGTCGGCGACGGCGACACGCAGCTCGCGATGATCCTCGGCGCGGGCGGCGCCATAGCCTCGACGGCGAGCCTGCCCGTCTTCATCCTGGCCCTTTCCATCGATCCCCTCGCGCCGCCGAGAGGGTCCGAAAGGAAGGCCGTTCGATGATCGCCTACTTCAACGCGCTGCCTCACTTCGTCCAGGCCCTCTTCGCGACCCTCTTCACCTGGGGCGTGACCGCCCTGGGCGCTTCGATGGTCTTCTTCTTCAAGAGCATCAACCGCAAGGTGCTGGACGGCATGCTCGGCTTCGCGGGCGGCGTCATGATGGCGGCCAGTTTCTGGTCCCTGCTCTCGCCGAGCATCGAGCTGGCGGAAGGCATGGGCCTGCCCGGCTGGCTTCCCGCCGTCGTCGGCTTCCTGGCCGGAGGACTCTTCCTCAAGCTGGTCGACAAGGTATTGCCGCACCTCCACATCGAGGCGCCGATCGAATCGGCGGAGGGCCCCAAGACGACCTGGAAGCGGAGCATCCTCCTCGTCCTCGCGATCACCCTGCACAACATCCCGGAGGGCTTGGCCGTCGGCGTGGCCTTCGGCGCCCTCGCGGCCGGCATTCCCTCCGCGACGATGGCCGGCGCCCTGGCCCTGGCCCTCGGCATCGGGCTCCAGAACTTCCCCGAAGGCGCCGCGGTTTCGATTCCGCTCCGCCGCGAAGGCATGTCCCGCCTCAAGAGCTTCTGGTACGGCCAGGCCTCGGGCGTCGTCGAACCGATCGCGGGCGTCATCGGCGCCCTCCTCGTCGTCGCGATGCGGCCGATCCTGCCCTATGCCCTGGCCTTCGCCGCCGGCGCCATGATCTATGTCGTCGTCGAGGAAGTCATCCCCGAGTCCCAAGGTTCCGGCAATTCGGACATCTCGACCCTCGGCGCCCTCGGCGGCTTCGCCCTCATGATGTTCCTCGACGTGGCCCTGGGCTGACGCGCGGGTTCTCCTCGGCTAGCCGCGCCGCCGGGCGCCGGCCTGCCGCGCGGCTCGCCGCTGGCTTGCCGCGCCGCCGGGCGCCGGCCCGGATATCACCGGCCAGGAAAAAAAGGATGGAGGCACCGCGATCCGCGGTTCGCCTCCATCTTTTTTTACGCAAGCGGCGGTTTGTTTAGGATGCGGCGATCGCCAGGTGCTCCTCGATGAAGGCGCGATAGGCGGTGTTCTCCCGGAGAAGCTCTTCGTGCCGGCCGAAGGCCGCGACCCGGCCCCGCTCCAGGA
>DAINBW010000410.1:0-3320 GCA_036732745.1 Spirochaetales bacterium
AGACGCCCCTCCACCGCGCCATCTACGCGGCGCGGCCCGAGGTCGGCGCGGTGGTCCACACCCACTCCGCGAGCGCCTCGACCGTCGCCGCGGCCAGGCGCGAGGTGCCGCCCCTCCTGGACGACTTCGCCCAGGTCGTGGGACCGAGCCTCCGCGTGGCGGACTACGCGCTTCCGGGCACGGCGCGGATGGCTAAGGTGGTCCTCAAGGCCCTGGGCGGCCGCATGGCGGCCCTCCTCGCCAACCACGGCGCCGTGGCCCTCGGCCGCGACATGGACGAGGCCCTCCTCTGCGCGCGCATGGCGGAAAAGGGCTGCCGCGTCTTCATCGAGGCGGAGTTCCTGGGCGGGGCGACCGCGCTCCGGCCGGTCGAGGCCTGGGCGATGCACCAGGTCTACCTTCGCAAGTACTCGAAGATGAAGGGCGCCGCGGCGGAGGGCCGGCCCGAAGAAGCAAGCCCGGCCTCCGGCGGAAACGGGACCGCCCGATGAACGCCGAGGCGCACGTCATCGCCTTCGACGTCGGCACCACCAGCGCCAAGACCTGCGTCTACCGGCTTTCGGGCGGCGCCCTGGAGCTGGCGGCGAGCGCCTCCGCGGACTACGCGATCCGCATCCTGCCCGGAGGCGGCGCGGAGCAGGACCCGGAGGACTGGTGGCTGGCGGCCTGCCGGGGCGCGCGCGCCGCGCTCGCCCGCGCCGGCCTCGACGCTTCCGCGGTGCGCGGCATGGCCTTCTGCTGCCAGATGCAGGGCCTCGTCCTGGTCGACGGGGCCGGCCGCCCCGTCCGTCCGGCGATGAGCTACATGGACCAGCGCGCCCGCGAGGAAAAGCGCCGGGGCCTCGAGCGCGGCCTAAAGATCGAGGGCATGGGGATCGGCAAGCTCCTCCCCTCCATCATCGTCGCCGGCGGCGTCTCGGCGAGCGCCAAGGACCCGGTGTGGAAGTACCACTGGGTGCGCGGACACGAGGGCGAGGCCTTCTCCCGCGCCGCCAAGTGGCTGGACGTCAAGGAATACCTCGTCGCCCGGGCGACGGGCCGCTTCGCGATGACCCTGGATTCGGCCAACGCGACCTTCCTCTACGACACCAGGCCGGGCCGGCTCGGCTGGAGCCCCCTCCTGGCCCGGCTCTTCGACGTCGACATGGCCCATCTTCCGGAGGTGATCGGCGCCACCGACGTGGCCGGCCCCCTCCTGCCCGCGGCCGCCGGGGAGCTCGGCCTCGAGCCCGGCATCCCCGTCTTCGGCGGCGGCGGAGACCTCTCCCTCATCGCCCTCGGCTCGGGCGCGGTCGGGGAGGGTCAGGCCCACGTCTACATGGGCACCTCGGGCTGGGTGGCCGCCTCCGTCGGGGAACGGGTCGTCGACACCGAGGCGCGGGCCGCTTCCGTGCTCGGCGCGATGCCGGGGCGCTACAACTACATCTCCGAGCAGGAAACGGCGGGCAAGTGCATGGAATGGGTGCGCGACCACCTGGCCCTCGACGAGATCGGACTCTACCTGGGCGCCCGCCACGCCTGCGAGGAGGGCGAGGCGCGCCACGCCTCGATCTTCGACTTCCTGGACGAGACCGTCGCGGGGGTTCCCGTCGGCGCCGGCGGCGTGATCTTCGCGCCCTGGCTCCACGGCAGCCGCTCCCCCTTCGAGGATCCCGACGCGCGCGGGCTCTTCTTCAACATCGGCCTCGACACCGGAAAGCGCTGCCTGGTGCGCGCGGTCGCCGAGGGCCTGGCTCTGCAGAGCCGCTGGCAGCTGGAGGCGATCCGCCGCCGCGTCGCGGCGCGAGGCCCTTTCCGCTTCGTCGGCGGCGGCGCCCGCTCCAAGGCCGCGGCCAGGATCCTGGCCGACGTCCTCGGCGAGCGCGTGGAGACGACGGCGTCGCCGCACAACGCGGGCGCCCTCGGCGCCGCCCTGGTCTGCGCGGCGGGGCTCGGGGCCATCCCCTCCCTGGAGGACGCGGCGCGCCTCGTCCCCGCGGAGGCGGCCTACGAGCCCGACCCGGCCGCAGCGGAAACCTACGACCGCCACTACGAGGTCCTGAAACGGCTCTACTACGCGAACCGGGAAAACTTCAAGGCGCTCAACGCGCGGCGAAAAGGAGGCTATACTGTGGCTTCGAGGAAAAGGAGCGCATAGCGTGAACAAGGACAACTACCGGGTCTACCCCCGTCGTTGGGCGGTGCTGGCCGTCACGATGCTCGTCAACGCGACCATCCAGGCGCTGTGGATCGCCTACGCCCCCGTCGCGAGCCTCGCCGCCGCCTACTACGGCGTGTCGGAGCTCGCGGTCGGCTTCTTCGCGATGTCCTTCATGCTGGCCTTCATCCCCTTTTCGATACCCGCCTCCTGGCTCATCGACCGCTTCGGCTTCGCCCGCGTCGTGGGGATCGGCTCCCTCGCGGTCGGCGGCTTCGGCCTCCTGCGGGGACTCGCGGGCCCGAGCTACGCCCTCGCCCTCGCGGCCACGGCGGGCATGGCGGTCTGCCAGCCCCTCCTCCTCAACGCATGGACCAAGATGCCGGCGGCCTGGTTCCCCGCGCGGGAGCGGGCGACGGCGGTCGGCCTCACGACCCTGGCCAACATCGTCGGCACCGCGGCGGGCCTCGTCCTCACGCCGATCCTCGCCGGGAGCCTCGGGCTGTCGGGAACGCAGCTCGCCTTCGGCGCGGCCGCGCTGGCCTCGGGCCTGGCCTTCGCCCTCGTGGCCCGCGAGCGTCCCGCGACGCCGCCCGACGAGTCGGCCTCCGGGGAACGCGCCCTCATGCTGGAAGGCCTCCGCCACGCCCTGCGCGTGCCGTCCTTCCGCCGCTATCTCCTCATGGCCTTCATCGGCATGGGCGTCTTCAACGGCGTGACCACCTGGGTGGAGGCGATCGCGCGGCCCCGCGGGGTCGATCCGGCGCGGGCGGGACTCCTCGGCGCCATCATGCTCGCCGGCGGCCTCGTCGGCGCCGTCCTCGTCCCCGCCCTGTCGGACCGCAGCGGCAAGCGCCGGCCCTTCATCGCCCTCGGCCTCGCGGGCGCGGTGCCGGGGCTGCTCGGCCTCGCCTTCGCCCCGAGCTATCCCCTCCTCGCCCTCTCCAGCCTCTTCCTCGGCTTCTGCCTCGTCGCGGTCAGCCCCGTCGGCATGCAATACGCGTCCGAATCCGTGCGGCCGACGCCGGAGGGCAGCTCCAACGGCCTCGTCTCGCTGGCCGGCCAGGCTTCCGTCCTCCTCGTCTACGCGATGGAGGCCCTGAACCGCGCGACGGGCAGCTTCGCGGCCTCGCTCGCTTCCTGCGCGGCCCTATTGGCCCTGGCCGCCCTATTGGCCACGAGC
>DAINBW010000411.1:0-3307 GCA_036732745.1 Spirochaetales bacterium
ACGGCATGGACATGCAGGGCGTCCTCAACCTCTACCCCAAGCTCCAGAAGGTCCTCGCGGGCAAGCGGGACGTGCTCCCCGCGCGCGAGGCCCTGCGCGCCGCGACCATGGGAGGCGCGGAGGCCCTGGGCCTCGCGGACAAGATCGGCTCCGTGGAGGCCGGCAAGCGCGCCGACCTCGCGATCGTGGACGCGGAGGACTGGAACATGCAGCCCGTCTACGACTGGTACTCGGCGGTCGTCTACGGGATGCGGCCGCACAACGTGCGCACGGTTCTCGTGGAGGGCCGCGTCGTCGTCGACGAGGGCCGGATGACCGGCTTCGACGAGGCGGAGGCCAAGGCGGACATGCGCGCGATCGCCGCGCGCTGCCGCGGGGCCATCGCCGAGCTGTCGGGGGCCGCGTCGTGAGCGCCGGCGCCAGCGCCGCCGGGAATCCGGCCGGGCTTCCGGACGGGGGCTTCGGCCCCGAAACGCCCCACATCCACCCGGAGGCGCCTATAGCGCCCCAGGTCCTCATGCCGGGCGACCCCTCCCGCGCTGAATACGTGGCCGGGCGCTTCCTCGAGGGGGCGCGCCTCTTCAACCGCGTGCGCGGCATGCTCGGCTTCACCGGGACCTACAAGGGCATGAGCGTCTCCGTCATGGGCTCGGGCATGGGCATCCCCTCCATGGGCATCTACTCGCAGGAGCTCTACGAATCCTTCGGGGTCGAGCGCATAATCCGCGTCGGAACCTGCGGCGGTTATCGCGACGACATGGAGCTCGGCGACCTCGTGCTCGCGCAGGGCTCCTCCACCAACTCGAACTGGGCCTCCCAGTACGACCTCGGCGGGACCTTCTCCGCCCTGCCCGACTACGGGATGCTCGAGGAGGCGGTGGCCGCCGCGCGGCGCCTCGGGCGGCGCTTCTTCGTCGGCAACACCGTGTGCCTCGACCAGTTTTCCAAGTACCACAAGACGCCGCGCGTCTGGGAGCCTTGGGTCGCGATGGGCATCGTCGCGGGGGACATGGAAGCCTACGCCCTCTACTGCAACGCGTCGGCCCTGAAGCGGCGCGCCCTCGCGATGTTCACCGTCTCCGACCTCCGGATCAAGGGCCTCCACATGAGCGCCGACGAGCGCGAGCGCGCCCTTGACTCCATGATGGAGGTGGCCCTCGAGTCCCTGCTCCCGGGCGCCGGGCAAGGCTGATCCCCGCCGGGACGCCCGTCCCTCCGCCTCCTAGAGGTCCATCGTCGAGCGGTAGGGCCGCTTCGCGCGCCGGTGTTCGGCGCGCGCGGCGGCCAGGAGCGCGGGATCGGAGAGGAGCGCGAAGCCGGTCGCGGCCAGGACCGCGGCCGCCCAACGCATGGCCTTCATGCCCTGGCTCGAGCCGGAGGCGGCGCAGGACTGCCAGGTGTGGGCGCCGACGCCGAGGGGCCAGGTCGCCGCGTTCATCTGCCCGGTCGGCGCTACATACGAAACGTCTCCCGTGTCGAGGGAGCCGCCGACGCGGAAGCCGCGCCCGAAGTCGCCCACGCCCTCGTGGAGGGGGCCGCGGAGGAGGCTCTCGGGCGCGCCGATCATCGCCAGGCTCGCGCCCCGGTCCTTCCTTTCCATCGTCGCCGCGAGGGCGCGGGCGAAGGCCTTCTCCTCCGCCGTGTGGCGCGGCAGGGGTATTTCGGCCATCGCGCGCGCCATCGCGTCCTGGATCGCGTCGTTCGGGATGAAGTCGCACTTGCCGTGGCTCGCCTCGACCTCGAAGTCCGTCTCCGTCATCAGGGCCGCGCCCCGCGCCACCTTGAGGACGCGCGCGTAGGCGGCGCGGACCCCCGCCGCGCGGGGAGCGCGCACGTAGAGCGAGGTCGCCGCGGACTCGGGCACGATGTTCGCCTTCCGCCCGCCGTCGGTGATGACGTAGTGGAGGAGGACGCCGGGCTCCAGGTGCTCGCGGAGAAACTCGAGGCCGAGGTTCATGAGCTGGACCGCGTCGAGGGCGGAGCGGCCCGCGGAGGGCGCGAGGGCCGCGTGGCTCGCGCGGCCCTTGAAGCGGAAGGCGAGCGCGAGGTTCGCGTTGGTCGCGTAGCGGTGCGGCGTGTTGACGTCCGCGGGATGCCAGGTGAGGGCCGCGTCCACGTCGTCAAAGCGGCCCGCCTTCACGAGGGGGATCCGGCCGAGGGCTTCCTCCGCGGGACAGCCGTAGTAGCGGACCGTGCCCGGGAGCCCCGCCGACTCGGCCGCGTCGGCCAGGGCCTCGGCGGCGGCGAGGGAGCCGACGCCGAGGAGATTGTGCCCGCAGGCGTGGCCGGCGCCGCCGGCGACGAGGGGCTCCCGCGCGGCCGAGCAGGCCTGCGACATGCCCGGCAGGGCGTCGTACTCGCCCATGATCGCGATGACCGGCGCGCCCGAGCCCCGCTCGGCGATGAAGGAGTTGGCCATCTCCGGGCAGTCGGCGACGCGGAAGCCGCGGGCCGCGAGCCGTTCCCGGTGGAGGGCCGCGGAGGCCGCCTCCTCGTAGGCCGGCTCCGGGCGCTCCCAGATCGCCCGGGCGAGGGCGTCGTACTCCGAGGCGCGGGCCTCGACGAGGGCCGCGATGTCGCGCGCTTCCATGTTCGCTCCTTCCGCGCCGGGGACGGCGCCTACACTTCCAGGACGGCGCCCGCCTTGACGCGGTCGAGCCGGTCGCCGAGCCGCGCCTTGAGCCGCGCGTAGCCGTCCTCGACGCTGCAGTGACCGGTATAGTATCGCGTGCCCTCGAAGGCCGCGAGGTCGGCGGCGAGGCGCCGCATGTCGCGGGCGAAGCGGAAGGGCGCGAAGGGCGAGTGGAAGAGATGCATGCCGCCGACGACCGCCCGGATCGGAAGGCCTCCGGAGGCGCGCCGCGCCGACTCCATCATGTTCGTGACCCCCGAATGCGAACAGCCGGTAAAGACGCACAACGCGCCGTCCTCCTCCACGGAGAGGAGGGCCTCGTGGGAAAAGTCGTCGCGGCGGAGCCTGCCGTCCCGGCGCGCGTAGGAGGCGCGGTTGGCCGGCGGGGTGAAGCCCTTGCCGCGCGCCGCGGGGAGAAGGGCGACTCCCGCCGCGAGCTCGACCGCCTCGTCGAAGAAGTGGAGGCGGCCGCTCTCAAGCCGCTTGAGGCCGACGTCGAGGTAGCGCCACCGCCGCTTCCAGTAATGCGGGTCGAAGGCGCCGCGACGGAGGTAGACCGGCGCCTTCGCGTTGAGTTCGAGGAAGCGCGCAAGGCCGCCGCCGTGGTCGACGTGGCCGTGCGAAATCACGAGGAGGTCCACGTCGGCGACGGAAAGCCCGAGCGCCTCCGCGTTG
>DAINBW010000412.1:0-3294 GCA_036732745.1 Spirochaetales bacterium
AGAAGACCCGCGAACCATAGGCCGACTGGAGGCCGTCGCGGAAGGCGGTGAGCATGAAATCCACTTTCTTCATTGCATCTTCCTTTCCCCGCCCTGGGCGGCGGTGGCCTCGCCCGCGCGGCCCGGGCGGACGAAGCGGGCGGCCGCGGCGATGGCGGCGGCGATCTCGGCGTCCTCGGGGGGAAGCGCCGGTTCGGGCCGGGTCCCCTCCGGGGCGGCCTTGGCGTCGCGCCCGGAGCCGGGGCCGGCGGGCGCGAAGGGCGGAGAGCCCTCCGGGGCAAAGCGGTTCGTGAGCCGCTCCAGGGACTCGCTTATGTCCTTCAGGTTGAGCGCGATTCGGACGCCCACGGCGACGAGGGCGGCGAGGCAGACGGCGATGGCGATGAGCGCTTCGGTCGCAGGCATGGCCCCTCCTAGTTTCCGCCGAGGAGACTCACGTAGACGGCCGCGATGATGGCCGTCGTGATGACTCCCGAGATGTTGGCCCCGAGGGCGTATTGCATGATCATCGCCTGCGGATTGGCCTCGGCGGCGCACTTCTGCGCGACCTTGGCGGTGCTCGGCACGCAGGAGACGCCGGCGATGCCGACGACCGGGTTGAACTTGCCGCGCTTGAAGAACCACACCACGTAGCCGCCGAGGAGGCCGCCGACGCCGGAGAGGAGGAGGGCGAGCATCCCGAGGAGGAGGAGGGGGAGGATCTTCGGGTTGAAGATCGTGCTCGCCTCGCACAGGACGCCGAGGAGGAGGCCGAGGAAGAGGGTTGAGGAGTAGAGGAGCGTGTTGCTCACGAAGTCCTGGAAGGGCTTGAGGCCCGATTCCCTGATCGCGATGCCCAGGAAGAGGGAGAAGAAGAGCGGCGCGGCGACGGGGAAGAGGAAGGAAAGGAAGGCGCAGATGACGACCGCGAAGGCGAGCTTCTGGCCCGAGGTGATGGTCCCCGCGCCCTGGGGCGCGGCCATCGGCGTGCCGCGGATGTCCTTGGGTACCATGGCGCGGATGAGGTAGGGATAGCCGCCGTAGGTGAGGCCGAGGTAGAGATAGGCGACGACGCTGATCGGGACGAAGAGCTGGGGCGCCAGCTTGAGGCTCGTGAAGAGGACCATCGGGCCGTCGGCGCCGCCGACCATCGCGATGGCCGCCGCCTCCTTCGCCGTGAAGCCGAAGAGCTGGGCGATGGGCAGGACGAGGATGGTGCCGAGCTCGGCGCAGAGCGCCAGGAACATGCTGATGAAGGGATGCATCATCACGAAGCTCACGTCGAGGAGGCTGCCGATGCCGATGAAGACGAAGCAGGCGATGAGTCCGTTCGAGAACATGAGCGTGTAGATCGGCTGGAGGAAGTCGATCTGCATGATGGTCATGAGGTCGGCCGCGTTCCTGACGGCGTCGGCGGTGGCGCCGGCCTGGGCCTCGACGAAGAGCGTTCCGAGGCCGCCGTGGAGGCCCAAGGGGTCGAAGAACATGACCGCCGCGTTGACCGTCGTCATGCCGAGTCCCATCGGGATCATCAGCAGCGGTTCGAGGGTGCCCTTCTTGCCCAGGAAGACGAGCAGCATTCCGAGGAAGATGAGCGCGATGCGGGCGATGGCGAGGGACGGTTCCGAGGCGAAAAGGGTTTCCACCCCTTGGAACACGCCCAAGATCGAATCGAAGGACATTTCTGGCTCCTTGCGTCGCGACCGCGGGGGGCGATGTCGCGCAAGCTCGCGGGACCGGCCCGAAGGATCGTGAAGGCCATTATATGAAGGTCGTCCCAGCCTGCCTACGGGTGGCGCGCGCCGCACCTTGCCCGTCGGCCGCCGCCGATGATAAAATGCCAAACGGGAATCGGCAGCGCCGCGAGGAGGGCCCATGGAGATCGTCGGCATCGGGAACGCTCTCATGGACGTGATAGCCTTCGTCGATGACGACTTCGCGCCTTCCCTCGGCTTCCACAACAACGCCACCCTCCGCGTCGGGCGGGATCGCCTCGAGGGCCTCCTCGCCTCGCTGGCGGATACCGTCTCCTCCGCCGGCGGCGGCGCCGCCAACACCGCGCGCGTCGCCGCCTTGCTTGGCCAGCGCGCGAGTTTCTGCGGCGCGGTCGGCGACGACGCGCTCGGACGCGCTTACCGCGACGAGCTCGAGGCCGCGGGCGTCGTGCCCCGGCTCTCCGCCTCGCCCGCGTCGACGGGCGTGTTCTGCGCCCTCGTGCGGCCTGACGGCGGCAGGACCCTCCTCGTCTCGCCCTCCGCCGCCCTCGACCTCGTCCTCCTGCCCCCGCCGTCCGACCTGTTCAAGCCCGGCGCTATCCTGTACCTGGAAGGCTTCCTCCTCCGGGACAAGGCCTTCTTCATGGCCTGCGTGGAGGGCGGACGACGGGCGGGCATGCGCGTCGCCCTCGACCTCGGCAGCCTGTCCTTGGTGCGCGCCCAGCGCGACTTCCTCCTCGAACTGCTCCCGTCGGGGCTCGATTTCGTCTTCGCGAACGAGGACGAATTCTGCGCCCTCGCCGAGCTGCCCTTCGCCGAAGCCCTCGATCTCCTGGCCGACGCGGGACCGGCCCTCGTCGTCAAGCTCGGCGAGCGGGGCGCGGTCTACGCCAAGGGCGGCGACCGTTGCGAGAGCCCCGTCCGGGCCCAGCGTCCGGTCGACGACACCGGCGCCGGCGACGCCTTCGCCGCCGGTTTCCTGGTCGGCGTCGATCGGGGCTATCCGCCCGAGCGTTGCCTTCGTCTGGGAAACCGCATAGCCGAAGAGGTGCTTCGCGTTCCCGGCCTTCTGGTCGAGGGGCGGCGCCTGCTTGCGGCGGCCGAATCGGTGAGCGTCTAAAAACCGGAAATCTTCGGTCGGAATGCCCTAAAACGGGTCGGAAAAGCGCCGGAACGCCTCTGGAACCTTGCCACACGCCCCAAGGAAGCTTTATTTTTTAGGTGAAACCTTCCAGAAAGGATCCATGGAAATGGCCGAAACCGAGATCATCCCCATCGAACAAATCCTCCCCAACAAGCTTCCCATCATCCCCCTCATGGGGCGTCCCATATTCCCCGGCATTTTCACGCCCATCATGGTCGGCTCCGCCGACGACGTGAAGGTCGTCGAGGAAGCCTTGGCGGCCGACGGCATGATCGGCCTCGTCATGATCAAGAACGAGTTCGAAAAGCCCAAGTCCGAGGACCTGCACCCCGTCGGCACGGCCGCCAAGATCGTCAAGCGCATCAACCTGCCGGACGGCGGGGTCAACATCTTCATCTCGACGCTCAAGCGCTTCCGGATCAAGAAGTTCCTCTCCAAGGAGACGCCCATCGTCGC
>DAINBW010000413.1:0-3294 GCA_036732745.1 Spirochaetales bacterium
GATACGCTTAAGAAAGCATAAAGCATGCCAAGAAATAGCCGATCGGGGAGCGCGAATGCAAATCAACAGCATCTTGTTTCAATACAACACTTTACGGCCAAGCGCCACCTAAAAGCCGCGGTTCGGCGCGGCATGGAGCCGCCCGGCCTTCACGGCGCGAACCGCCGCCGCGGGCAAACATCTCCTTGAATGGGCAATAGTTGCCCAAAGGGGGCGGCGCCGCCGGCGAAGCCCCTAGCCCTCGAGCAGGGGGAACAGCCCATCGAGTTCGGCCGGGCCCGGATCGGCGGGAACGAGGTCGCCGAGAATGCCGCGCACCGCGGTCACGAGGGCGCGGGCCCGGCGCTCGGCCTCGTCGATGGCGCCGGTCCGGTCGATCATGCCGATCGCCTCCTCCACGGCGGGGGAATCCGGACCGCCGGCGCGCGCCTCCTCGAAACAGCGGGCCAGGTCGCGCCGCAGCCGCGCGTTGCCCTCGCAGGCGAGGATGACCGGCAGGCTCTTCTTGCCCTCGACGATGTCGTCCCCGCGCCGCTTGCCCGGGTTGCCGCTGCGCAAGTTTTTCACGTCATCGAGGATCTGGAAGGCGACGCCCACCGTTTCGAAGGCGGAGCCGAGGGCCAGGGCCTCGGCGGCGGGGGCGCCGGCGGCGAGGGCGCCGAGCTCGGCGCTCGCCCGCGCCAGGACGCCTGTCTTGAGGGCGCACATCGCGAGATAATGGTCCACGCCCGGGATGAAGCCGTGGTCCTTGTGCCAGCCGATGTCCATGGCCTGCCCGAGATGGAGGCGGCGCATGTGGAGGGCGAAGCGCTGGTGGAGGAGGAGCTTGAGCTCGGCCGAGCCGGGGAACTCGTCGATGAGGGCCAAGGGGAGGAAATACAGGAGGTTGCCCCCGTTGACCGCCGTGTCGACGCCGTACATGAGGTGGATCGCGGGCCCGCCGCGCCGGGTGTCGGCGCCGTCCTCGATGTCGTCCACGATGAGGGTGCCGTTGTGGGCGATTTCGACGAGGGGAGCGAGCGTCAGGGCGCCGTCCGTCCTGCCGAAGGCCCGCGCCGAGAGCATGAGGAGGAGGGGCCGCCAGCGCTTGCCGCCGCGCCGGATCAGCTCCAAGGCGGGCAGGTTCAGGATCGAGGCGATCTCGGGCGCCGGCGGGGCCGGCAGTTCGCCGAAGAAGCGGAGGAACCAGGCTTCGTCGGGCCGCGCCGGAAGGACCCGGGCGAGCTCCCCTTCAACGAGTTCGAGTAGTCGCGTATACTCCGTGCTCATACGTCTACGATAGTACGGGAGGGGGCGACATGTCCACGTCGAGCTACGAAAAGCCCGATTTCTGGTCCCAGAAAGCGAAAAAGGAAGGCTATCCCGCCCGATCCGTCTACAAGCTCGAGGAGATCGATTCGAAGTTCCGCCTCTTCAAGCCCGGCCTCAAGGTCCTGGACATCGGCGCGGCGCCCGGCAGCTGGAGCCTCTGGGTGCTCAAGAAGCTCGCCGGCTCGGGCTTCCTGGCGGCGGTCGACCTCCAGCCCCTCGCCATCAGCCCGCCCTACGGGAATTTCTTCTTCATCCAGGGCGACCTCTACGCGGAGAAGGTGCGCGCCGAGCTCTTGGCGCGGGGCCCCTACGGCCTCGTCCTCTCCGACGCCGCGCCCGCGACCACGGGCAACCGCATCGTCGACCAGGGCGCCTCGGAGTCCATCGTCGAGGCCGTCATCGCCTACGGCCTCGAGACCCTGGCGCCCGGCGGCGCCCTCGTCGCCAAGATCTTCCAGGGAGGCGCCGAGCGCCCCCTCCTGGACCAGCTCAGGAAGCGCTTCGCGACGGCCAAGGCCTTCAAGCCCCAGGCCTGCCGCCAGGAATCCTTCGAAACCTACCTCGTCGCGACCGGCTTCAAGCCCTGAGCCGCCGGACCTGAGCCGCCCGGCCACCACGCGCCGCGGTCAGGCGCCGGCCGTCCAGCCATCCTCGGCGCGCTCGACGAAAGCCGCGAACTCCGCGGTGGAGGGGCGGCCGGCCAGGAAATCGAGGAAATCCCCGCGCTGGCAGAGGTGCGAGATCTCCGCGAGGACCGACAGGTGGGTCCGGGCGTTGGCCGACAGGATGAGGAAGAGCACGGCGACCGGCTTCCGGTCCAGCGCGTTGTACGGCACCGGCGTCTTCAGGAAAAGGACGGCGACGCGTTGCTCGGCCTCATCGGCGATGATCGGGTTCCGCGGATGCGGGATGGCGATGCCGTGGCCGATCGCCGTGGGCATCAGGGACTCGCGCTCCAGCACCGCCTTGAGCAAGGCTTCGCGGTCGACGCCCTTGGGCAGCGACACGGTCCGCGCCGCCTCGGCGAGGACCTCCGCCGGCGTCGAGCCGCCGAGGTTGTAGTAGACGCCGCCGCGCGCCACGAGCGCCGCGAGGGCGAGATTACGGGCCATGCGCACCTCCCTATGCCTCGAGTATGACGACAGCCGGCGCCGAGGGCAAGGGCGAAACAGGCGCGGTGCGCCCGCTCGATGGCGCCCGGCCTGACCGACCGCGCGCCGCCCCCTCGTCCGTAAGAAAAAAGTAAGGCTTTCGTCATGCCCATGAAAGGCCGCCGCGCGATACTTGGCATCGATGAAACGCACACTGTTCCACCTGAGGCCATGGGCCTTCGCGGGCCTGCTGGCCGGCCTACTCTCCCTGCCCCTCGCCGCCGAGGAAGGCCCGGACGCCGCCGCCCTCCTCCGCGCGGCCCTGGCCAAGGACGCGCTCCGGAGCCAGCGACTCTTCGAGGCGGACAAGGCCAGGGCGAGCCTCGCCGCCCTGACGGGAAGCTCCTTCACGACCCTGTCCGCGTCGAGCGGCCAAATCCTCGCGAGCCTGCCCGAGGGCGGCGGATCGATCTCGGCCGCGCCCTCCATCGGCCTCGCCCTCGGCGCGCCCTGGAACACGAGCCTGAGCCTCGGCACATCCTTCGGCTACGACCTCGCCGCGGGCTCCTTCGACTCGCCCAAGCCGACCATGAGCCTGACCCAACCCCTCGGCGACCTGGTCTGGGGGGAGAAGCCGGACCTCGACGAGGCGAGCGCCCGCAAGGCGCTGGGCGACGCGGAGGCGGCGCTCGCCGCCCGCGAGGCGGCCGTCACCCAGGCCCTCTACGCGGCGATCCGCGCCGCCGTCCAGGCCGACTACCTGGCCGCGCAGGCCGAGTACGCGCGCGCGCTGGCCGCCCGAGCCCTCGACAACGCGATAGCCGCGAAGAGCGCGGCCGAAGGCTCGGCCACCCTCGCCAAGCTGCGCCTGGACCTGCAGGCGGCGGAATCG
>DAINBW010000414.1:0-3287 GCA_036732745.1 Spirochaetales bacterium
AGCGCTACAACGACGCCCTCGAGTTCATCGCCGAACTCAGGACCTTCATGGACGCGCGCCGCCGCGAGCTGTTGCGCGCAGGAGCCGTCGATCCGATCGCCGAGCTCGAGACCCTCAATCTCGGCAAGCAGCGCGTGGACGCGGTGCAGGCGGTCCGGAGCCTGGACACCGCGGACTATTTCCGCGCGATCGCCGAGGCGCCGGTCGTCGCGCCCATGGCCGAGCACGCCCTCCTGTTCCCGGTGGACGATTTCGAGGACGCGGAGGAAGTCGAGCGGCTCGAGGCCCTGGAGTCGGAAGCGCCGGGAGAGGAAGACGACGACTCGTTGCCGGCCGAAGCCTTCCTGGAAAAGGCGGCCCGGGAGGTCGCCAAGGAAACGGCCTCACGCCGGCGGGGCGCGGCGCCTTTCGCGGTCCCGAGGCCGGAGGCCGGCGGGGGCGCGGAGGCGGCGGTCGGGGCGGGCGGAGCGGCGGGCGAGGGGGCCGCGGGCGATGCCGGCCTCGCCGGCGCCACCGCCGAGGCGGCGGCGGCGGCCGAGCGGGCGGAGCGGGCGCGGGCGGCGGAATCCCTGCCGGTCGGCGAGTTCGCCAGCGATCCCGCGCCGCGCCGGCGCAAGAAGTCCGCCGCCGCGGCGCCGGGAATGGACGCCGGCGGCGTATCCTGGCGGCGCGACGCGGCGCTGCCCTCGGCCGTCGTCGAGGGCCTCGAGTCGGCCTTCAGCCGCTCATTCAAGGGAAGCGGCGCCTTCCGCTTTATCCAGGAGCCGCCGCCCGGGCCCGACGCCGTCGCCTTCGCGCGGGTCTTTGCCCGGTTCCGGGCCAAGGGCCTCGTCGCCGATCTCGGCTCCCTCGCGCCGACCGGCCGCGGCGGCAAGGGCGCCGACGCCACGGACTTCCTGCGCGCCCTGCGCGAGTCCCTGGCCGCCGGCATCCAGGCCGAGAGTCCGGCGGCGCGGGCCGTGCTCGCCAAGCGCGTCAAGGCCTTGGACGATTTCGGCGCCCTGTCCGCGGCGCCGCTGGGCGCGGTGCTTTTCGGCGCAGACAGCCCCGAGCCCGATCCGGAAATCGCGGAAAGCCGCGAGGGGGCGACCCGCATCGCCCTCCTCATCGCGGCGCTGGCGCGGCGCCGCCGACCCCTCGTGCTCTCGCTGCGGGGCGGCGAGTCGCTCGGGTATTCCTCCCACGCCATCCTCATCGAGCTTGCCCGGCTCGCTCCCATCGCCTCGTTCTGCGCCTTTGTCTTCTACAAGCCGGCTCCCGTGCCCTCTTGGCACGTCCTGTCGCGCCTGTCGGCCGAACCGGCCGAGCCTACCCGCTAGCTTCCGACCATCGACGACCCTCGACGACGAAGCCGCCCCCGGCGGCGGGGCGCCATCGGGCTTGCGCGCGATCACGCGCGCGGGGGGGCGGGCGGCTGGTTGTCAGTAGCTGCGGGAGAGCAGTTTGGCGGTGAGGCGGGCGAGGTCGTCGCGGGGGGCGCCGGCGGGGAGGCCGTCGATCGCGGCCTGGGCGCGGCGGGTGTAGCGCTCGGCGTCGCGGCGGGCGGCGTCCACGCCGCCGAGTTCGACGCTGCGGGCCAGGATGGCCGCGACGGCCTCGGCGGTCGCGGCGGCGGCCCCGGCGACCGCGCGGGCGGCGCCGGGACGGGGGAGGCGGGCGAGGAGGGCGCGCATGCCCGCCTCGTCGGCCCTGAGGGCGTGGATGAGGGGCAGGGTGCACAGGCCTTCGGCGACGTCGTGGCCGACGGGCTTGCGCATGACGCCTTCCGTCGACTCGAAGTCGAGGATGTCGTCGATGATCTGGAAGGCCATGCCGATGTCGTAGCCGGCGCGGCGGAGCCGCTGGGCGACGCGGTTCGGGGCCTTGGCCTCCGTGGCGCCGACATGGAGGGCCAGGGAGAAGAGGGCCGCGGTCTTGCCGGCGATCTTGCGGTGATAGGCGCGGAGGCTCGGGGAATAGCTCCACTTGTCGAGGTCCTGCCGGATCTCTGCGGCGCAGATGGCGCCGATGAGCCGCGCCAGGGCCTGGGCCTGCTCGGGGCTCGCGCTGGCGGCGGCGAGCTGGAAGCAGCGGGCAAAGAGCCAGTCGCCGGCCAGGACGGCGTCCTTGACGCCGAAGCGGGTGTGGAGGGTCGGCACGCCGCGGCGCAGGTCGGAATCGTCGATGACGTCGTCGTGGATGAGGGTGGAGACGTGGAGGAGTTCGATCGCGGCGGCGAGGGGCAGGACCCGTTCCGCCGCCCCCTGCCGGCCAAAGCGCGAGCCGAGGACGAGGAAGGCCGGCCTGAGCATCTTGCCGTTCGACTCCACGATCGCGCCGACGGCCTCCTCGAGCGGGAAGTCGTTGCCGCGCACGGCGTCCCGCATGAGCAGGGCGACGCGCTCGAGGGTGGTTGCGAGCTCGGGAGAGTCCTTCCAGAAATCGGTCATTCGCTGTGCTTCCCTGGGTAGGTGGTCTGGCTTGCGCGGGGGGAATCAAGGCCCCGCGGGGCGGGGAAGAAGGGAAGGACGGTGCCTTCCCCTTTTCCCGATCCCCGCGGGGCGCGTCAAGGAATCAAGTCCGGTTTACTTCGTGGGATCGTCGCCGTAGAAGTGCCACTTCCGGGCGAACCTGGTGCCGTTCCACCACTTCTTGAAGAAGGGCACGGACCAGTTGTCGAGGCCGAAGGCGCGGCCGGCGCCGCCCATCATCACGATCGCGGCGAAGAGGAACCAGGCCTGGTCCCAGGCGAACATGCCGGAGAAGGTGAAGAGGAGGACCATGCCGATGCTCGCGACCGCGGCGAACCAGGTGAAGAAGCCGCCGATGAAGGCGAGGCCGATGGCGATCTCCATGACGACGACCATGATCTGCATGGCCTGGAAGGGCAGGTAGGCGAAGATGCCGTCCATGAAGGTCGTGCGGAACCAGGTCACGAAGCCGGAGTTCGGGTCGATGATCGGCTTGGTGAGGTCCCAGACCTTGGCGAAGACCTTGGCGGCGCCGTCGGCGGCCTGGGCCACGGCCTCGGTCGCGGCGCCGGAGGCGGCGGCGACGGCGTCGGCGGCCGCGGGAGCGGCCTCGGCGGCCCACTCGCCGGCTTCGGAGGCGGCGCTGGTCGCCTCGGCGACCTTCACGCCGGCCTGGACGACGCCGGGGGAGAACATCCAGCCGGAGCTGGAGCCCTTGGCGAAGTTGAGCCAGCCCTCGCCGATCTTGTTGATGCCCTCGAACATCCACATGAGGCCGAGCCACATGCGGAGGAGGAGGGGCCAGTAGCCGCGGACCTTGTAGGCGAAGAGGTTGCC
>DAINBW010000415.1:0-3281 GCA_036732745.1 Spirochaetales bacterium
GGTGGCGGCGGCGGCCCTGGCGGCGAGGCCGCGCGGGGACGCCGCGGGGCGCGGGGGTTCGGCGACCGCGTCGGCGGGCGGCCGCGCGTCTTCACGCTCCTCGCCCCACTGGGCAAGGATTTCCGACTCCCGCGAGAGCGCGGCGAGATCGCTCTTGAACCTTTCGACGTCCTGTAGCCGCGGCATAGGTACCTTGCCTATATTAACGGAACAATCGCGCCTTTGTATAGGAAATTAGCGTAATTGGCGGGTCGGGGGACGCCGATAGTACATAGAGCGAAAGGTCCCATGAAGCGAATACCCCTCCTGATCGCGGCGCTCGCCTTCTCCCTGGCAGCCGCCGCCGAAGCCGCCGCCTTCGAAATCGAGTCCCTGTCCCTCCACCTCGCCCTCGCGGGCAAGAAGAACGCGGGGCCGCCCGAGACGGTGGAGAACCATCTCATCCTCTCGGCCAAGGGCGCCTATCGCTGCGTCGGCGCGGCCTTCGAGGACGAGGACTACCGCGAGGTGCACCTCTTCGAACGCAACCAGAACGGGGTCTTCGTCCTGGCCTATCCGATCCCGCTCAAGCGGCGGGCCCCCCTCGCCTATCGCCTCGTCATCGACGGCGTCTGGCTCGCCGACCCGAACAATCCCCGCAAGGCGGAAGACCGCGGGGCCGGCGTCGTCCTGTCCCTCGCCGACGTGCCCTATCTGAGCGACGAGCGGCCGGGCGACTACCGTCTCCTGGCGGACGACGGACGCACCGCGCGCTTCCGCTACCGCGGAACGCCCGGCGAGGCGGTCGCGGTCGCCGGCACCTTCAACAACTGGGATCCCTTCCTCCACGAACTGACGGAGACCGCCCCCGGGCTTTACGAACTGGAGCTCGCCTTGCCCCCGGGCCTCCACTACTACGCCTTCGTGAGCCGCGGGGAATACCGTCCCGATCCCCTGAACCCCAACAAGGCCACCTCGCGGGAGGGGCGCGTCGTCTCCGTCCTCGTGATAGGCGAGCTCGCGGCGAGGCGGTAGCGGCCGGTCTTGCCGGCGGCGCGCCCACCCCGAAGCGCGAGCCGAAGGCGCCGCGCCGGGCGGCGGAAGCTCAGCCCCGACCGGGCAGGCGTCCCGCCCGCGCCAGCTCCTCGAGCGCGTTCTCCGCGGTCCGGCGCCGGAGCTCGGCGACCGATTCGCGCGAGGCGTAGGCCGAATGGTCCGAGAAGACCAGGTTCGGCAGGCCGCGCAGGAGGCTGTCCGCCGGCGGGGGTTCGACGGAGAAGACGTCCAGGGCCGCGCCCGCCAACCTTCCCGAACGCAAGGCCTCGGCCAGGGCCGCTTCGTCCACCAGGGCGCCGCGCGCCGTGTTGACGAGGGCCGCGCCCTCCTTCATCGCCGCGAAGGCGGCCCTTCCCATGATCCCCCTCGTCTCGGGCTTGAGGGGCAGGTGGAGGGAAAGCCAATCGGAGCGCGCCAGGAGCTCGTCGAAGCCGACGGGCTCCAAGGCGACGCCCAGGGCGCGCGCCGCGGGACCCAGGGCCTCCTCCAGCCGCTCCGCCGTGACGCGCGGGCCGCACACCAGGATCCCGGCGAAGCCGAGGCCCAGGGCCGCCCGGGCCAGGGCCCGTCCCGTGCCGCCGAAGCCCAGGATGCCGAGGGTCGAGCCCGCCAGGCGCCGGTTCCGGGCCGGCAGGTTCCAGCCGCCCGCGCGCACGAGGGCGTCCCGCTCGGGGAGGCGGCGCGCCAGGGCCAGGACGAGGGCCAGGGCCTCCTCGGCGACCTCGACGTCGCAGTAACCGGGCACGTTGCGCACCGCGATCCCGCGCTCCCGCGCCGCGGCGAGATCCACGTTGTCGAGGCCGACGCCGTAGCGGGCCACGACGACGCAGCGCCGCATGGCCGCGAGCGCGGCCGCGTCCACCGGCGCCAGGTTGGCGAGCACGGCGTCCGCCCCGGCGCAGGCCGCGGCGACCTCGGCCGAAGTCGCGCAACGCGCCTCCACGAGCTCCACGCCGGCCGGCTCCAGGACGGCGCGCTCCGCGGCGAGGCCGTCGCCGAAGCGGTCGTCGGTGACGACGGCCAGGGGTCGGCGGGCAAGATCGCTCACGAGCGCTTCTCGAGCAGCTCGTCCAGGAAGGCGTGGCTCTTCGTGAGGGCGCTGAAGACGGCGTGCGTGTCCTTCATGGAGCCCGAGATCCGCTCGAGCGAATCGAGCCCGTCGTTCAGGGCCAGGGTCTCCTCGCGGATGGCGCCCGCGATCTCCGCCAGGAAGCGGCCCGCGTTGTCCACGCTCCGGGCGTTGTCCCGGAAGTTGTCCAGGACCTCGGTGAAAGAGGCCTTGAAGCGGTCGAGGAGCATGAGGAAGTCCCGCATGCGCTCGTCGATCGCCGCGACGGAGGAGCGGAACTCCGCGGTGGTCGACTCGATCTGCTTGGCGAAGTCGCCGGTCTGGCCCGCGAGGGTCCGCACCTCGTTCGCGATGATGCGGAAACCCTTGCCGACGGAGCCGGCGCGCGCGGCCTCGATGGAGGCGTTGATCGCGAGGATGTTGGTCCGGTCGGAGACGTCGCGGATCGCGCCGGTCACGTCCTCGATGCTCTTGGTCTTGCCGCGGAGCTCCTCGAAGAGGGCGGCGATGCGGCGCGCGTCGGCGGCGGCGCGCTCGATCTCGGCGACGCGCTCGGTGACGCCGGAGTCCGTGCGGCCGTTCTTCCCCAGGATCTCGCCCATCATCGCGTCCACCCGCTCGGCGTTGGACGAGGTGCTCTGGCTCGTCGCGCGGATCTCCTCGAAGGCGGTGACGACGGAGGAAAGGGAATCCTCGACCGCGCCGATGTTCGAGTCCAGGATGGCGAGGGAGCGGTTCGTCACCGAGGCCAGGACGACGCTCTTGTTGTAGCCCGCGGAGAGGCGGTCGATCGCCTCGCGATAGTTGGCTTCGGCGGCCTCGCGCGGGGGTTCGCCGGCGGGCAGGCCCTTGCTGGTGTCGGACAAACAGGCCCCCTTCTAGGACTTGTAGAGCTCGTCGACCAGGTCGACGCCGCAGCGGAGGCCCGAGAGCCAGGCGAGGAAATCCTTCGCGGCCTGGCCGCGGTAGACGCCGCCGTGCTGGGGGGCGATCATCGCGGGCTGGAGGCGGCCGACGATCTCCGACCAGCGCTTGGCAACGACGTTGGAGGCGATGAAGCGCCGGTGGAAACCTTCGAGGTGGGGCAGGGCCGCCTTGAAGTCGTCGATGAAAAGCTCCTCCTGCCCGTCGGGGAAGACGGCCGCGCCGATGTCCCCGGAAAAGAGAATCTTCGCCC
>DAINBW010000416.1:0-3266 GCA_036732745.1 Spirochaetales bacterium
TCCGACAGCCGTGCCGCGAGGGCCGCCCCCTCGTGCTCAGGCGCTATCTCTTCGCCGAGGCCTTCGCGATCATCGGCCTGGCCGAGTACGCCCGCGCCTTGGGCGGCGCCGAAGGCGCGCCCTACCTCGCCAAGGCCCTCGAGACCCTCGCGGTCCTCGAGGCCAACCGCGGCAGGCTCGCGCCCAAGATCGACCCTGCGACCCGGCGCATGCGCGGGCACTCGGAGACGATGATCCTCATCAACGTCTTCCAGGTCCTGCGCGACGCCGATCCCGCGAACGCGGCCGACTACACGCGCCGCATCGACGGGCAGATCGAAGAGCTCTTCCGATGGTTCGTGAAGCCCGAGCTCCGCGTCCTCCTCGAGACGGTGAACGGGGACGGCTCCCTCGCCGAGGGCTGCGAGGGCCGCTGCGTCAATCCCGGCCACTGCATCGAAACCGCCTGGTTCATCATGGAGGAGGGCCGGCGGCGCGGCGACGAGAGCCTCGTCCGGCGCGTCCTCCCCATCCTCGAATGGTCGCTCGAGCGCGGCTGGGACGCCGAGTTCGGCGGCCTCTTCTCCTTCGTCGACCTCGAGGGGCGCCGCCCCGCGCAGATCGAGTGGGACATGAAGTACTGGTGGCCGCACTGCGAGGCGACCTACGGCTGCCTCCTCGCCTACGCCCTCACGGGCGAACCGAAGTGGGAGCGCTGGTTCGAGGTTCTCCATGACTACACCTGGCGCCGCTTCCCCGACCCCGCCCACGGCGAGTGGTTCGGCTACCTGCGCCGCGACGGCTCGGTCGCGAACGACGTGAAGGGCAACCACTACAAGGGGGCCTTCCACGTCCCCCGCTTCGAGCTCTATGCTGGGCTCCTCCTCGACGCGATGCACGCGCGAGGCTTGGGCTTCCGGAACCTCGCCGGCGAGCGGACGCTCGCGGCCCTCCAGGCGGCCCCGCAAGGAGACCAACGATGATCGCGGCAAGACTCGAACTCGTCGCGGCGCACGCCGCCGCTCCCGAAGGCGTCCGCGAGGCCGCGCGCCTCCTCCTCGCCGCGCTGGCGGCGGAGGCGGCCGGCGGGCCCGCCCTCCCCGAAGGCAAATCCAAGCTCGGCCCCTTCGACCTCATCGTCTCCTCGCCGCCCTTCGGCGCCGCGGACGAACTGCCCTTCGAGTCCCACCGGCGCTTCATCGACCTCCAGTGCTGCCTGGCGGGCAGCGAGGGCTTCGAGGCGGCGCGGGTCGAGGACTGCGAGGTGACGCGGCCCTACGACGAGGGCGAGGACGCGGCCCTCTACAAGAGCCGCGCCGCGCGCGCGCACTCCTTCGTCGCCTCGCCGGGGGACGCCTTGGTGTTCAATCCCGAGGACGCGCACAAGCCGCGGGTCGCCCCGCCCTCCCCTTGCGGTCTCCGCAAGGCGGTCGTTAAGATACCCGTCGCGGCCGAGGCGCCGGGAGACAAGGGGTAGGCATGGCAGATTCGGGCGAGCGCGACCGAGCCGAAACCGGCGCGGCGATCGAGGACATCTACGGAAGCATCCGGCGCCGCATCCTCACCGAGGAGTTCTACCCGGGACAAAAGCTCACCGAAAACGCGCTCGCCCGCGAATACGGCTGTTCGCGCACCCCGATCCGCGAATCGCTCAAGCGCCTCGAAAGCGAGGGCCTCATCGAGGTGCGGCCCCAGTCGGGCACCTACGTGCGGCGCTCGACCTCCAAGGACTTCGTGGAGCTCCTCGAGGTCCGCGCCTACCTCGAGGGCCTCGCCTTCCGGCTCGCCGTCGAGCGGGCGCCCGACGAGGGCGTCGCGGCCCTCGCGGGACTGCTCGCCGAGATGGACGCGGTGACCGCCTCGACCTCCATCGACATGGCGCGCTACGCCGAACTCCACTACCGCTTCCACTACGACCTCGTCCGCCTCGCCGGCAACGAACTCCTCGTCAGCATGTTCGAGCGCCTCAACCTGCGCTCCTCCCACATGTTCCTCCGCTCCATGTCGAGCGAGGGCGCCGCGAGGACGCAGGAGGAGCATTACCGGATCCTGGCCCTGCTCCGCGCCCGCGACCGCAAGGGCGAGCGCTTCGTCGTCGACCATCTCTGGCGCAAGAAGGAAAGCCTCTAGTCCGCGCGGCGGGACCGTTCCGGCCGCGGAAAATCCGGCTCAGTCCGCCCCGAGCACGAGCCGGGGCGCCTCGAAATCCCCCTCCCACACGACGAGCTCCGCGGCCTGCCCCGGCGCGATCGCGCCGCGGTCGACCAGGCCGAGGGTCCGTCGGGGCGTCAGCGTCAGCGCCCGCACCGCCTCGTGGACCGGCCGCCCGGTCGCGCGGAGCCAGTTGCGCAGGAGCTCCGGACCCAGGCGGCGCGAGCCCATCAGCACGTCCGTATCCGCGTAACGCACGCCCCGCTCCCCGGAGACGATGCGCCGCCCGAAGTACTCGTACTCGCCCGGGGGCAGGCCGGCGGCGCAGGCCGCGTCCGAGATCAAGATGATCCGCCCGGCGTCGAGGGCCCGCGCGCATATCGCGAGGGTCTCGTCGTTGACGTGGACGCCGTCCGAGACGAGCTCCACGAAGGGGCGCCGGTCGAGGAAGGGCAGCATCGCGAGACCTGAGTCCTTGTGGGAAAAGGGCGACATCGCGTTGAAGAGATGGGTGAGGCCGAAGGCGCCGCGGGGCGTCGCGAAGCGCCCGAGAATGGCTTCCGAATGGCCGAGGGCCACGAGGACGCCGGCGGACTCGAAGCGTTCGAAGAGCGCCTCCGCGCCCGGGAGCTCGGGCGCCATCGTCATGACCCTGAGCCGGCCGCGGGCCGCCTGGCGGAAGCGCTCGAAGGTCGCGGGATCGGGCGCCCGCAGGAACTCGAGGGGGATGCCGCCGCGCTTGGCGGGATTGACGAAGGGACCCTCGACGTAGATGCCGGGAACGGTCCACGAGGGGAAGCCCGCGGCCTCGAGCCCCGCGGCGAGCCGTTCGACGGCCGACTCCTCGGAGACGATGGTCGGCATGAAGGCCGTGACGCCGCGTTCGCGAAGGAAGGCGGCGAGGCGCCGCAGGTTGTGGGCCGCCTCGCCCGCCTCCGCGCCGAGGGCGTCGACGCCGACGCCGCCCGCGCCGTGGAAGTGGAATTCCATGAGTCCCGGCGTGACCCAGGCTCCCGCGGCGTCGACGCGCCGGAGGCCCTCGGGCAGGCGCTCGCCCGGGGCGTAGACGCTGGCGACGCGCCCCGCCTCCACGAGAAGGGAGCCGCCCTCGACCACGGCATCGGGCAGGACGAGCC
>DAINBW010000417.1:0-3242 GCA_036732745.1 Spirochaetales bacterium
AGCCGGTGGACCTTCTTTTTGCCGGCGCGCAGCACCACGCGTTTGTCCTGAAACGAGGCGGCGCTCAGTTTGGCGAGCTGGTCGCTGACCTTCTCGTCGTTGACCCTGACGCCACCCTGCTCAATCAGTCGTCGCGCCGCGCCCTTGGATTCGGCCAGGCCGACGCGCCCCGTCCAGAGCGCGAGCTCGGCGCGGGCGGCCGCTATATCCTTCTCATAGGTCTTCACGCTCGTCGCGTAGGCGAGCATGTACTCCTTCGCGCCTTCCAGGTCGAGGGCGAGGAATTCCTTGTCGTCCATCGGGGTTCTCCTTTGCCGCGGGCGGCGCCGGTTCTCGCGGCCGCCCTCCCTTCCGCCGCGGAAACCGGCGACGAAAAAGGGGGGAAGTCCGGCTTCGGTCGCCGGGCTTCCCCCCGCATTGTAGCCTGAAAAAGGCTTTCTGTCGCGCGGTTAGAGCTTGAAGGAGACGCCGCCGCCGACGCTCAGGCCGCCGTAGTTCGTGTAGAGCCACTGGGCCAGGCTGAGCCAGTATTCGAAGCCGACCTCGCCGAAGACCTTGATGTCCCTCGTGACGAGGTACGAGGCGGAGACGTAGGCCTGGAGGCCGACGTGGGGGATGTAGGTGTCGCTCGTGTCGCGCGAGTAACCCGAAAGGGCCTCGGAGACGTAAATGTAGCTCGCTCCCACGCCGCCGTAGGGCGTGAGGGCCAGGCGACCCAGGTAAAGGTTGTACTCGGCGCCGACGCTCACGCAGATCGGCACCATGAAGGCGGTCAGGTAGTTCCTGATGCCGTTGACCGGCACCTGGACCGCCGCGAAGGGGCGCACGTCGTAGAAGCCGCGGCTCAGGGGCATCCTGAGGCCGAGCACCGTGTTCGAGCCCTTCTCCGCTCCGGCGCCGGAGGGATCGAGGACGCTGAGCTTGGTGCCGCTGACGATGTGGAGGAAGGGCGCCGCGTCCACGCCCTGCCGCGGGATCTCGCGGAGCTGGACATCCTTGGTGAGCTTTGCCTGGCTGTAGAGGACGAGGCCGGTGGAGACCTCGGCGCCGACGTCCTTGATGAGGACGAGGCCGGCTTCGCGCTCGTCCTTGAAGCCTTCGACCATGCCGCCCTGGATGACGGAGTACTCGTCGCCCTTCTTGATGCCCATGTTCTGGCCGAGCTGGAGCTTGATCTCCTTGCCGGCGACCGCGAGTACGCGGGTGTTGATCTGGAAGGCGGGAACCTTGCGGATCTCGTACTGGAGCTGCATCGGGATCGCGCTGATGGCGCTTTCGATCGACTTGTTCTGGCTCTGCTTGTCGGAGCCGGTCGTCTCCACCTGGCCGATCGCCATCACCGTGCCGCCCGCGGCGACGTCGATGAAGGTGACGTTGGTCTTGATGCTGGTTTCCCAGTAGCCGTTCTTCTGGTTGTAGCCCGAGCTGAAGTTGGCGACGACCGGCGCGGCCACGATGAAGGCGCCGACGAGTTTGGAGAACTCCGCCTCGGTGAGGATCGCCTCGCCGAACTGGTACTTCTCCGGCATGACGAAGTTCGCCTCCTTGGCCTTCTTGAGGGTGGCGATGAACTGCTCGAGGCCGCCCGAGGAGAGCCGCTGGGTGACGCCGATGATGTTGAAGCGGCCGAGGTCGACGAAGACCTTCTGGATCTCCATGTCGATGTTGCCGAGGGTCTCGTAGGGAATGCTCCAGCCGTAATAGCCGAGGGCGAAAATGGCGACGTCTTTCTTCTCGCTGACGACGGGGGCCTGCGCGAAGAGCGGGGCCGCGGCGAAGGCGAGGGCGAGGACGGCGGCGAGGGTCGCCGAACGTTTCATGATTCCTCCTTGCGTGGTGCGGGACGCGGACGACGGCCTTCAGCCGAACGGCGTGGAGGCTGCCGGTCCCAAGACTCAATTCTCCTCCCGGCGCTTCGGGCTGTCAATAGAAGCGGGGACGGGTCGGCGGGGTTCCTGGCCGTCTTCGCCGCGCGGCGGCGCCGCCCACGCCTCCGCCGCTTGGGGGCCGCCCGGTGCCGCGGCCGCCCTCGCCTCCGCCGCCACGGCGCCGCCCGCTTGCGGCGGGGCGGCCTCGCGGGCTATCGTAGCCTACCGACCATGCCCAGAAGCTATCTCGACCTTCCCGTTCCGATCGCCGCCGCCGCGACCGCTCCAGGCGAGGCCGCGCTCGCCCTCGTGCGCGCCTCCGGCCCCGGCGCCCTGGAACTCGCGGCCTCCTGTTTCTCGCGGCCCGCCGCCCTGCTCGCGGCTCCGGGGCACAGCCTTGTCCACGGCCGCCTCATCCATCCCGCGACCGGCGAGGCGGCCGACGAGGTCCTGGCTTCGGTCTTCCGGGCGCCGCGGAGCTTCACCGGCGAGGACGCGGTCGAGTTTTCCTGCCACGGCTCCCCGGCCGCCCTGCGGCGCGTCCTCGAGGCGCTCGAGGCGGCGGGCTTCGCGCCCGCCCTGCCCGGCGAGTTCGCCTTCCGCGCCTTCGCGAACGGCAAGTCCGACCTGGTCCGCGCGGAGGCCATCGACGAGCTCATCCGCTCCCGCTCCGAGGGCGCCCGCGAAGGCGCCCTGCTCCGCCTGGAAGGCGGGCTTTCGCGGCGCCTGGAGGCGGCGCGCGCGGCCCTCCTTGAAGTCCTGGCCGAGGTGGAAATCCGCCTCGACTACGCCGAGGAGGACGGCGCTCCCGCCGAGGCCCCGAGCCTCGGCGCGATCGCGGCCCTGCGCGACTCCCTGGCCGGCCTCGCCGCGACCTATCGCGCGGGCCGGCTCTATCGGGACGGCGTCCGCGTCGCGTTGGCGGGCCGCGCCAACGCCGGCAAGTCGAGTCTCTTCAACCTGCTTCTCCGCGAGGAGCGTTCCATCGTCAGCCCCGAGGCCGGCACCACCCGGGACTGGATCGAGGCCGGCCTCGAACTGGCGGGCTTCCCCGTCCGGCTCCTCGACACGGCGGGCCTCCGCGAGGCCTCCGGCGCCGTGGAGGCCGAGGGCGTGGCGCGGAGCCGCCGCCTCCTCGCCGAGGCCGACCTCGTCGTCTACGTGGTGGACGGCGCCGCCGGCGTCCTCACGCCGGAGGACGAGGCCTTCCTGGCGGGACGGCCCGAGGCGCTCCGCGCCTGGAACAAGATCGACGCGGCCGGCGCCGCGGCGGCGCCCGCGGGCTTCGTGGCCCTCTCGGCCGCGACGGGGGAGGGCTTTCCCGGACTCCTCGCCGCCCTGGAAGCCTCGCTCCGCGCCCTCGCCCGCGGGGGG
>DAINBW010000418.1:0-3235 GCA_036732745.1 Spirochaetales bacterium
ACCGGGCGCAAAACCGGGGACCAAGCCCGGCGCCAAACCCGGCCGCAAACCTTCAGGCGGCCGCTAAAGGGCCGACGACGCCGCCGCCCTTTTCAGATCGCGCAAGCCGTAGTAAACTGATTCTTCCCCCTTCCGGGGAAATCCCATGTTCGGAGGATCAAAAATGCGAAAAGGCTACAAGGCCCGCATCGCCCTCTGCGCGCTGCTGTTCCTCAGCGTCGCGCTCGCCTTCGCTTCTCCTTTCGAGAAGTACGCCGACAAGCCCCTCACCATCACCTTCATCGAGACGTCGGACATCCACGGCGCCATCTATCCCTACAACTTCATCACCGCCAAGGAAGCCAAGACCTCCCTCGCCCAGGTCGCGACCCTCGTCGCCGCCGAGCGCGCCAAGGCGGGCTCCAACGTCGTCCTCCTCGACGACGGCGACTCCCTCCAGGGCCAGCCGACGGTCTACTACTACAACTTCGAGAAGACCGACGTCCCCCACATCTGGGGCGAGGCCGTCAACGCCCTGGCCTATGACGCCGTCAGCGTCGGCAACCACGACATCGAGGCGGGGCATCCCGTCTACGACAAGCTCTACAAGGAGATGAAGGCCACCGTCCTCTGCGCCAACGCGGTCAAGAGCGACGGCACGCCCTACTTCACCCCCTACAAGATCATCGAGCGCGAGGGCGTCAAGATCGCCGTCCTCGGCCTCATCACCCCGAAGATCCCCGATTGGCTCCCGCCCCAGTTCTGGACCGGCATGGAGTTCGAGGACATGGTCGTCTCCGCCAAGAAGTGGATGAAGATCATCCAGGAGAAGGAGAAGCCGGACGTGGTCGTCGGCCTCTTCCACGCGGGCGTCGACTACACCTACGGCGGCGTCACGAAGGACACGCCCAAGAACGAAAACGCCGCCCAGCTCGTCGCCGAGCAGGTCGCCGGCTTCGACATGGTCTTCGTCGGCCATGACCACCAGGGCTGGGAAGGCCTCGGCTACGACGTCGCCAAGAAGACCAAGGATTTCGTCGTCCGCGACCCGGCCGGCAAGCAGGTCTTCATCTACGGCGCCCTCAACGACGCCAAGAAGATCCCCGTCGTCAAGCTCGCCCTCACCTGGGACAAGACCGCCAAGGCCTGGAAGAAGGACACCCGCGGCGTCCTCGTCGACATGGCCGCGACCAAGGCCGATCCCGCCTTCGTCGCCAAGTTCCAGCCCGCCTACGACGGCGTGAAGACCTGGGTCGACCGCCCCGTCGCCAAGATGGCCGGCTCCATCACGACCAAGGACTCGATGTTCGGCGACTCCGCCTTCGTCGACCTCATCCACCGCATCCAGCTCGAGATCTGCGCCGATCCCGCCATGGGCCTCAAGAAGGCGGACATCTCCTTCGCCGCGCCCCTCGCGATGAACGCCACCATCCCCTCGAGCACCGACGGCACCCTCTTCGTCCGCGACATGTTCAACCTCTACGTCTACGAGAACTTCCTCTACACGATGAGCATGACCGGCCAGCAGGTGAAGGACTTCATCGAGTTCTCCTACGAGAACTGGTTCGCGACGATGCCCAACGAGGGCAACCACCTCATCGCCTACCAGAAGGACAAGGACGGGAAGCTCGTCCAGGACGCCCGCACCGGCGCCTTCCAGACCGCGACCCGCTACTACAACTACGACTCGGCCGCGGGCCTCAACTACACCGTCGACGTCTCCAAGCCCGCCGGCTCCCGCGTGACGATCACCGGCATGGCCGACGGCTCCGCCTTCGACCCCGCCAAGACCTACTCGGTCGCGATCAACTCCTACCGCGGCCAGGGCGGCGGCGGCCACCTCGAGAAGGGCGCCAAGATGGCCAAAGCCGACATCCTCGCGATGAAGAACGTCACGAGCGCGACGACCAAGGACCTCCGCTACTACCTCCTCAAGTGGTTCGAGAAGCAGCAGGGCACCGTCACCGTCGGCGCCTTGGGCAACTGGAAGGTCATCCCCGAGGACCTCGCCGCCCAGGGCAAGGCCGTCGATCTTCCCCTCCTCTTCCCGCCCGCCAAGTAAGCGTCCTTCGCGACGCATGCCAAGACCGGACGGAGCCCAGCGCTCCGTCCGGTTTTTTTTCGCCGCGGCCAGGATCGCCGCGGGTGCGGGACGCGCCCGACTTGCATACGTTTTTGTCCTTGCCCAAGGCGCGGAAGGACGCTACCTTATACGTAGGCGAGGGGAGCCCGAGCGGTCCCCTCGATCGCCGTCGCCCCTTTCGGGGGACGGAAGCTACCCCTTTCGGGCTCGCAGGGGAAACCCGAAGGGAATCTCGCTCCCAAGGAGGAGACTATGAAAGGCAACCGCACCTACATGGACATCGGCGCCATCCTCGACGAGGTCTTCGAAGCCGCCAAGGATTTCGGCGAGAAGATGAACGAGGAATTCACGAAGGGCCCCGGCATGCCGGGCTTCGGCCCCCACGGGCCCAAGACCTGGTTCGACTTCGGCCAGGACGAGAACGCCGACTACTACCCCGGCTATTCCTACCCCCCGATGAACATCTTCCTGACGCAGGACCGCAGCATCGTCTTCGAGTTCGCCGTCGCGGGCTTCGACGAGCGCGACATCAGCCTGACCTTCCAGGGCGACTACATGGTCTTCGCCGCCAGGATCGGGCTCGAGAACGCGTCCGAGGAGAGCGTCCGCTACATCAAGCGCCGCCTCAAGCTGAAGGACATCGAAAAGCAGAAGTACTACGTGCCCGCCGACAAGTTCGCCCAGGACCTGGTCAAGGCGAGCTTCAAGAACGGCATCCTCAAGGTCGTCGTGCCCCCGAAGGAGGAGTCCGCGACCCCCGAAGGGATCCGCATCGAGATCGTCAAGGAAGGCGAGTAACCCTCCCCGGGCGATCGCCGACGCACGGCGCCCGTCTCGCCCCCCCTGGCGAGGCGGGCGCCGCCTTTTTGTCAGCCGGGGGCCCCGCCGTGGCCGCGGGCCTGCGTGTGGTCGCGGCGGATGAGGGGCAGGATGCTGTCCATGTGGCTGCCGATGAAGACGGCCATGTAGGCGGTCAAGGCCAGGCCGAGGACCAGGGAGAGCGGCACCGCGAGCCGGGAGCCGAAGGCCTCCTTGGCGCGGTCGAATTCGCTGCCCAGGGGAATGATGACCATGGAGGCGGCGATCCCCGGGCCCGAAAGGATCGAGTCCCGAACGAGCACGGCGCGGCGCGGCCGCGGCGTCAGGCGGACGGCGGCCATGATCCGCTCGTCC
>DAINBW010000419.1:0-3234 GCA_036732745.1 Spirochaetales bacterium
AAAGGCCGACGACGAGCCGGGGCGTCGCGGCGGGGTCGGTGATGAAGTCGATGCCGGAGGGGACCTCGGTGGTCGTGGAACTCAGGGAGATGGAGTTCCAGGTGTTTACGGCCGTGCGGCGAAAGACGAGGCGGTCGGTGGTCGCAAGATAGAGCACGGCGCCGCTGGCGGCCAATCCGGTGAAGGTCTTGTCCGTGGGAAGGCCGGTTTCCGTTTGCGCGGTCATTGTGGCGGTCGTACCCGAGTAGAGACTCTTGCCCGCCGCGAACCAGTACGCCGTACCGTCGTGGATACCGGCGACGAACGGGCTCGTAGCTCCGCTGATCGCGGCGGGGTCGAAGGCCGCGCCGTTCAGGTGGTGCAGGGCGTAGGTGTAGGTGTAGGTGGTACCCGAGAGGGTCGAGGTCCGGCTGGCGGCGAAAAGCTCGTTGTTGACCGCGTACAGCCCTTGGACATCCTGGCTGGTCAGCGCGGATGTGTTGACGGCGCTCCACGTGGAGCCGTTGCCGGAGGAGAATATGCCCTTGAACGTATCGCCGCTGTAGATCGCGACGTAGAGCGTCGTGTTGGATACCTGCGCGATGCCGACGCAGCGGTAGTTGTCGCCGAATGAGGCGTTCGAGACGAGGCTCCAAACGCCGCCGGACGCGGTGGTGCGGGTATAGATGCCCTTGGTCACCGCATAGTAGGAGCCGCCGAATTCGACGATGTCGCGCGTCGCGGTCTGGACGAAGAGCTTATTGGAGCTCTGCACCGTTTCCGTCTGGATGCTCGAAAGGAAGCCGAGGGAATTGTCGCAGGCGGAGGACAGGATGAGGGCGGCCAGAAGGAGGAGGCCGAGGCTGGTCTTGATCTTGGCGGTGTTCATGGGTTCCTCCCGGGCCTAGAGGTGATAGACGGCCGAAATGCCGGTCTGGAGGAAGTTGCCGACGCGGGTCAGGGACGCGTAGTCGCCCGTGTGGATTTCCGGGACGAGCCAGTAGTAGGCCTCGAGGCCCAGGCTCCATTGGGGCGAGGCCTTCCAGTAGGCCGCGCCGCCCGCCTTGGCGAAGGGACCGAAGGTGCCGTTGCCGTCGAAGCGGAGGAGGTAGAGTCCGGCTTCGGCGCCGACGCAGAATTCAAAGGGGACGAGCGCCCACCAATAGGCGGTCCTGAAGGAAAGCGGGGCGATGAAGAGGCTCCTTCCGGCGATGGAACCGTTGAAGGCGCCGGAAACGGTGCCGCCGATCGCGAGGCCGCGGGCGACGAAGTTCTGGTACTGGAAGGAGAAGGTGCCGCCGAGCTTCAGGTTGGTCTTCGTCGTGGTGGCGTCGCCGCCGAAGGTGAAGAGGGGAACCTGGAAATCGGCCGAGAGGCCGATGGTCTGGCTGCCTTTTTCGAAGGGATTGACCGCCTCGGCCTCGGCGATCGCCGGGGCGGGATCGACCGACGCCGCGTCGGCCGCGAAGGCCGGGGGAACCAAGAGGGCAAGGGATATCAGGGCGAGAGCGAGGCCTCTCGCGGGAACTGGCTTCATTCAGTCTCCTTTCGGGCAGGGGGCAATATACCACGGCCTACGACCAAGGAAAAGGTCTGACCGGCGCGCAGGTTACTCGCGAAACGTTCGAAGGATCAGGGGGCGAGCGATTCTCGCTGGCATCCGACCGGTTTTTAGGATAAGCTGGTGCCGGTGGAGGCTCCTTGTCCATGAAGAATGTCTTCGTTCCCGCCGGGGATCGCGGCGTCGGCGCCGAAATCTTCGACCAGTTGCGCATTTTCGGCATCACCGTCCACGAGTTCGCGGGGGCGGACGAGGTCTTGAGGCTCGCCCGCAACCTGGGCGGCGGCGTGCTGCTCGCCGACGCCGCCCGCATTGAAAGGGAGCCCGCCTTCGTGGCCGAGCTCGGACGGATCAAGCAAGAGCTCGACGGCGCCCTGCGCATCCTTTTTTATTCGGAGCGGGACGATTTCGAGACGCGCCTCAAGGCGGTCAGGGCCGGCGGCGAAGGTTTTTTCCAGTTGCCGGTCGACGCGACGCGCCTCGCCGACCGCATCGACGGCTTCCTCGCGGAATCCGCGAGCGAACCCTTCCACGTCCTCATCGTCGACGACGACGCCGAAGAGGTGGCATTCAACGCCTTGGTCCTCCAGGAAGCCGGCATGATCACCTCGGTCGCCACCGATCCGAGCCAAGTGGTGCCCATCCTCGTCGAGGCCAAGCCCGAGATCATCCTCATGGACATGTATATGCCGGGCTGTTCGGGCTCCGAGCTCGCCGCCCTGATCCGCCAAAACGAGGCCTTCGCGGCCATTCCCATCATATTCCTCTCCGTCGAACGCGATCTTGAAAAGCAGATCGGCGCCATACGGCGCGGCGGCGACGAGTTCCTAGAAAAGCCCATCAAGCCCGAGCACCTGGTCGCGAGCGTGCAGATGCGCGCGGAGCGGACGCGGTCCATCCGGTTTTTCATGGAGCGGGACTCCCTGACGGGACTCTTGAACCATACCCACCTCATCGAGCGCCTCGGCACGGAAATCCTGCGCGCCCGGCGGGCCGGCGACGTCCTGTCCTTCGCGATGATCGACCTTGACCGCTTCAAGGCGGTCAACGACCGCCATGGCCACCTCATGGGCGACCAGGTCATCAAGAGCCTCTCCCGGCTTCTCTCCGAGCGGCTGCGGCGCACCGATGTCGTCGGGCGCTACGGCGGGGAGGAATTCGGCGTCATCCTCCATGGCGCGGACACGCGCCGCGCGGGCCGGATCATGGACGAGCTTCGGGAGGCTTTTTCCCAGGTCAAGCACCGCGTCGACGGCGCCGAGTTTTCGGTGACCTTGAGTTGCGGCATCGCCGGCTATCCGGAGTACATGAGCCCGACCGAGCTGGTCGAGGCGGCCGATCGTTCGCTCTACCGCGCTAAGGAGCGGGGGCGGAACCGGATCGTGCTGGAGGACCCGCCGGCCGTCTGACGCGCGCCAGCTCCCTCCATGTAAGCGCCGAGAGCGCGTCGCCCGCGTGGTGGAGGCGGCATAGGACGAGGTCGGCCGAGCGGAAGGAAAGCTCCGGAAGGCCCCCAAGGGCCTCGATCGCGGAAAGGGCGCCGGGGCCCGCCCGCCCCAGGGAAAAGCCGAGGCCGGGCAGGGGCAGTCCCGACGGCGCGCCGCCGCTTTCCGGAAACCCCGTGTCCAGGCCGAGGTTGGCCAAGGCCGCTTCCGCCGCCGCGGCGAAGGCCGCGAGCCGTGGTTCAACGGCGA
>DAINBW010000420.1:0-2012 GCA_036732745.1 Spirochaetales bacterium
GAAGGTCCCGCCGGCCTTGCCGGCCCGGTGGAGGACGACGCTGCGGTCCATGCGCCCCTTGGGGCTGTTGCTTCTCACGACTCGACCTCCGAACCGGAACCCGCCGCGCGGATCTGGAGCCAGGAAAGCAGGAGCAGCGTCGCGAAGAGCAGGAGGCTCATCACGCTCGCCTTGCCCAGGTTCTGGTCGTGCAGCGCGGTGTTGTAGATGTTGAGGGTCAGCACGTTGATGGGCGGCTGGGGCGCGCCCCGCTGGGTGAAGAGATACTGGGTGGAGAAGGTCTTCAGGCTCGAGATGAAGATCATCACCGAGACGAGGGCCATCGTGGGCTTGAGGAGGGGCATGACGATGTGGACGATCCGCTGCCGGGCGTTGGCGCCGTCGATGACCGCGGCTTCGATGACGCTCTGCGGGATCTTGCCGATGCCCGTGACGAAGAGGATCGTGTAGTAGCCGACCACCTTCCAGATGTACACGAGCATCGTGGAGATCTGGACCATGGTCCGGTCGGCGAGCCATTTGTGGTCGACGCCCGGCGTGCCGAGGAGGCCGTTCAGGAACTGGTTCGCGAGGCCGCGCGGGTCGAAGATGATGAGCCACACGCTCGCGGTGACGACGGAGGAAAGCACGGCCGGGGAATAGAGCGCCATCTGGAAGAGGCGCTTGCCGCGGGGCCGGGTGGAAATGAGGGCGGCGAAGAGGAAGGACAGGAGGAAGACGGGCAGGAAGACGCCGAGGCAGAAGGTCGCCGAGGCGCGCACCGAATTCCAGAAATCGGGGGAGGAGAGCACGAGCTCGTAGTTCTTGAGGCCCACGAACTTCGGCGGCTTGAGGGAAAGGAGCCGCTTGTTGAGGAAGGAAGTCCAGATCGCGTTGAGGATGGGATAGAGGGAGAAGGTCGAGAAGAAAAGTATGCCGGGCGCCACGAAGGCCCAGCCCCACGCGTTCTTCCGGGCTTCGAGCGATCGTTTCTTGCGAAGTGTGCTCAAATTGGCTTCCTTAAGGTTAGTCGAAATCGGCCGCGGGGCGGCGGGACCCGGGGCGGAGCTCCGCTCGGGAAGCCCGCCCCGCGGCCCCGCCGCCCGGCCGTCGGCCGCGCGGCGGATCCTTCGATCAGCTGTTCTCGGCCAGGAAGGCCTTGCAGTCCTTGCGGAGTTTCTCGAGCGCCTTCTGCGGCTCCACGCCGCCGACCATGACGGACTCGAAGGCTTCCTTGAGGAAGCTGTTGATGCGCGAGCTCATCGGGCCGATGTACACGATCTTGGAGGCGTCGAAGTCCTGCTCGAAGACCTTGGAGTAGGGCATCGCCTTGTAGGTGGGCGACTCGAAGAGGGTCTTGGTCGGCTGGACGATGGCGACCTTGGAGAGGTACTCCTCGCCGTGGGACAGCATGTAGTTGACGAGGGCCCAGGCCGCGACCTGCTCGGGCTTCGTGGACTGGGCGTTGACCATGTAGTAGTGGCCGGAGAAGTTGGCGGTGACCTTGCGCTTGGCGTCCTTCCACTGGGGGAAGGGGATGACCATCCAGTCCTTCGACTCGTAGAAGGCGGGATTGGCCGCCTTCATGCGCGCCTCCTGGTAGAGGCCGGAGATGGACATCGCGACCTCGCCCTTGTTGAGGTCGAACTGGTTGCGGGCGGGCGTGTAGGTGGGCGAGCCGAGGTTCTTGCCGTTCGGGCCGAAGTCCTTGAGGTACTGGAGCACCTTCAGCCAAGCGGCGTCGCCGACGATGACGTCCTTGCCGTCCTTGGAGACGAGCTCGCCGCCGAGCTGCTCGACCATGGGGAGGACGGTGGTGAGGTAGCCGTCATAGCGGAAGTCGAAGCCGCGGCGCGTGAGGATCTGGCCGTCGCGCTTGGCGATCTTCTCGGACACGGCCATCACGTCCTCCCAGGTCTTGGGGTAGTCCTTGTCCGGATCGAGCCCGGCCTCGCGGAACATCCTCCGGTTCAGGTAGATGGACATGTTCGTGATCTCGAGGGGCATGCCGTAGATATCCTTGTCGGCGATCA
>DAINBW010000420.1:2022-3234 GCA_036732745.1 Spirochaetales bacterium
GCTCGAGGAGACCGGGCAGGTACTTCGCCTCGAGACCGGCCGCGTTCTTGGCGCCGACGGTCTTGTAGTCCACGGGCGCGACGCGGCCGTTCTCGATGAAGGAAACGGCGGAGGTGATGACGATGTTGAAGATGTCCGGCCCCTGGTTGGCGGCGAAGGCGGTCGTGAGCTTCTCCCAGATCTTGCCGGAGGGATAGGTCTGGTAGTCGACCTTGACGCCGGGATTGGCCGCCATGAACTCCTCGATGTACTTCCGCTCGATGACCATCCGGTTTGGATCCTCGTGGGTCCAGAGGGAAATCTCGAGGCTCTTACCCTTGAGCTCGGGAATGGTCGGCGCCTGGGCGATCGTCGCCGCGAGCGCGCAGGCCGCCACTACGAAGGTTGCGATGATGCGTTTCATGTAAGCCTCCGAAAAATTGAGTTACCGAACAGGTACGTTACGAAAAAAGATTTCACCGTCGATGAAAAGACACTGTAAACCCTGATCTGAATTCTGGCAAAGGAAACTGTATCAATATTTCATCCAAGGGTGCAAATTGTTGAAATACCGCGCTAGACATCGATAAATGGCCGAAAAGCGACCGCTCGGGAAGCGGCGAGCGGGAAAAAAAGCCCCGCCGAGGAGGGGCGGGGCGCGGGAGGCGGGGAAAATCCGTCAAACGAGGGGAGCGGTCCGGGCGAAGGCGGCCTCGGCCAGGGCGCCATGGAGCCGGTGGCGGAAGCGGACAATCTTGTCGGCGGTGACCGCGCGGCCGAAGTACACCCGGTTGGTCAGGCTGACGACGCTGACCTCCGGCCCCGCGGCCGAGGCGGGAGCGCACCAGGCGCTGTTGCCGGTGAAGCCGGTGTGTCCGTAGGAATCCTCCGGCCAGGCCGGGGTATCACAGGTCTCGGCGTCGTGAAGTTGGACGCCCAGGGCCCGCCGCCGCTCGAGGCCGGCGGTGGCCAGGGAGCGCGCCACCCGGACAGTCGACTCCGCCAGCAAGCCGGCGCCATCCCGCCAAACGGCGAACAAGGCTTCGGCTCCGGCGAGGTTGGCGAACAGGCCCGCGTTGCCGCCGTCGCCGCCGAGGCAGTAGGAGCTTTCGTCGTGAACCATGCCCCGAAGGCGCCGGCCGCGCCAGGGGCAGGATTCCGAGGGGGCGCAACGCTCCGCCAGCGCCGGCGCCGGCAGGAAGGTGGCGACCGGGGCGGCGGCGGCGACGGAGG
>DAINBW010000421.1:0-3212 GCA_036732745.1 Spirochaetales bacterium
CTGCCTTCGTGGTGGGAGAGTAGGTCGTCGCCAGGCTTTTTTATTTTAAATCGCGCCGCGTGACAATCCGCGCCGGGCGGTCCGGCGGCATAGTCCGGCGGGGCTGACCGCCTTCGGCTCCGGAAACGCCGCCTCCCTTGAACAAGACCGGGCGAAGTGCTAGCCTTCCCGTACAGAAGGAACCATGCGCCTACGCTTTTCCAGCGAGAAAGTCATTCTTTTCTCTTATTTCACGGGAATCATCCTTGCCGGCGCCCTGCTCCTCATGTTGCCGGGAGCATGGGCGGGCCCTGCGCCCCTGCGGTTCATCGACGCGCTGTTCACCTCGACGAGCGCGGTTTGCGTGACCGGGCTCATCACCGTCGACACCGCCCTCTACAGCCGCCTCGGACAGGTGGTCATCGCCCTCCTCATCCAGCTCGGCGGATTGGGCATCATCGCCTTCGCCACGATCTACGTGACCCTGCCCAGGCGGCGCATATCGCTCGTCAGCAGCGGCATCATCAAGGACTACTACATCGACGAGGTCGAGTACAATCCCAAGGTGATCATCAAGCACATACTCTTCGCCACGTTCTCCATCGAGGCCATCGGCGCGGCCTTGCTGTTCCTGCGTTTCCGGGCGCTTCCGGACGCCGTCTTCCTTTCGGTCTTCCATTCCATCTCGGCCTTCTGCAACGCGGGCTTCTCGACCTTCTCGACCAACCTCGAGGCCTACGTCGGCGATCCGATCGTGAACATCGCGATCATGCTGCTCATCGTCTCCGGCGGCATCGGCTTCATGGTCATGCGGGACATCGGCAAGCGGGTGAACGGATCCCGCCGCCGCTTGACCGCCCAGACCCGCGTGGTGCTCGGCGTCACCGCCTCGCTCATCGCGATCGGCGCGGTCCTCTTCTTCCTGTTCGAGAGCGGCAACGCGATGCGGGACCTGCCGCTTTCCAGCCGCATCCTCGCCTCCTTCTTCCAGTCCGTCACCCCCCGCACCGCCGGCTTCGACACGATCCCGCAGGGCCTCCTGTCGCAGTCGAGCGTGCTCTTGACGATGCTCCTGATGTTCATCGGCGCCTCGCCCGGCTCGACGGGCGGCGGCGTCAAGACCACGACCTTCTTCGTCGTCCTCATGGCGGCGCTGCGCGGCGTGGACGAGAAGTCGCGCCTCACCGTCGGCCGCAGGGCGGTCCCGCCGAAGACCATCATCAAGGCCGTCGGCGTCGTGGGCAAGGGCATGCTCCTTGTCCTGGTCGCGGCCTCGGGCCTGCTCCTCGCCGAGCGTGGCGCGATCGCCGCGGGGACCATGAGCCTCGCCGACATTCTCTTCGAGACGATCTCCGCCTTCGGCACCGTCGGGCTTTCCCTCGGCATCACCGCGAGCCTCTCCACCGCGAGCAAGCTCGTGCTCATACTGACCATGTTCGCGGGCCGGGTCGGCCTCTTCGCCATGGCGCTTCCGACTTCGGCGAAGCGCATCGAGAGATACGTCGATCTCCCCGAGACCGACATGATGATCGGATAGGAGCGGATCATGCGGCAGTACGCGATAATCGGACTTGGCGCCATGGGCGTCCGGATGCTCGAAAAGCTTTCGGAGGTCACGGACGAGATCATCCTCATCGACAAGGATCCGGAGCTTGTCGAGCGCTACAAGGAAATGGCGGCGAAGGCCTATGTCGTGGACGCGATCAACGACGCCGCGCTCCGCCGCGTGATTCCGGAGGGCCTGGACGCGGCGATCGTCGATCTCGGCGGGAACATCGAGGCGGCCATCCTCGTCACCAACATCCTAAAAAAGCTCCACGTCGTCGACATCATCGTAAAAGCGGTCTCCGAAGAGGCCGGCGAGATCTTCGAACTTGTCGGCGCCACCCGCGTCGTCTATCCGGACCGGGAGGCGGCCTCGCGCGTCGTGCCGCTCCTCGTTTCGCCGTCCTTGTTCAACTTCATGCCGATCGGCTCCAATCTCGTCATGGCCGAGGTGCGCATTCCCGAGAAGTACGCGGGAATGAGCCTCATCGAGGCGAATCTCCGCCAGCGGCACGGCATCAACGTCATCGCCCTCCGCTCGGAGGGCTCGCAGGAATACAGCTATTTCAGCGCCGACTACAAGCTTCGCGAGGACGACGTCCTCCTCGTCGCGGGCAAGGAAGCCGAGGTCATCGATTTTTCCGGCGTCGAGGAGCGGATGGCCAAGGGCGGGATCCGCGAGGTCTTTGCCGGCCTCCTCAAGGGCAAGAGCGGCAAAAACCGCGGTGCAGCCCGATAGCGGCGGACTCGGCACAGGCCCCAAATGCCGTGGTTATTTGAACCGCCTTGGAAAAGGCGGTTTTTTTATACAGTTTTCTACCATCCTCCGCAATGCTTGACCGATAAGCGTCGGTTGGCATATACTTTGACAGAATGTGATGAAACGTCGAATCACGACGGCACCACATCGGGTCCGTAAAGAACGGGGAGACCAACTCACCCGGGCTTTGCAGGCGGATCCATCGAACCTCGGCGCCTGTTCGAGGCGCCGAATCCTTCACGACGCGCGGACCGACCCGCGCTCAAGGAGTCCAGGCATGGACATTTTCAAGAAGTGCTATGATTTCGACATTGACAAGAAGGCGATCGAAAAGGGCATCTATCCCTTCTTCAAGCCCTTTGAGGGCACCGAGGGCACGGAGGTCGTCTACGAGGGCCGCCGCCTCATCATGATCGGCTCCAACAATTACCTCGGCCTCACGACGCATCCCAAGGTCAAGGCCGCCGCCGCCGCCGCCCTCGAGAAGTACGGCACGAGCTGCACCGGCAGCCGCTACCTGAACGGCAACCTCCGCATCCACCAGGAGCTCGAGGCCCGCCTCGCCGCCTTCATGGGCAAGGACGCCGCCATAGTTTTCAGCACCGGCATGCAGGCCAACCTCGGCGCCATCTCCGCCCTGATCGGCCGCAACGACATCGTCATCACCGACAAGGAGGATCACGCCTCCATCGTCGACGGTTGCCGCCTCGGCATGGGCGAGATCAAGCGCTTCGTCCACGCCGACCTCGCCCAGCTCGAGCGCATCCTCGAGAAGATTCCCGAGGACCAGGGCAAGCTCGTCGTCGTCGACGGCGTCTTCTCCATGGGCGGCGACATCGTCGACCTTCCCAAGCTCGGCGCGATCTGCAAGAAGTACGGCGCCCGCCTCTACGTCGACGACGCGCACTCCGTCGGCGTCCTCGGCGGC
>DAINBW010000422.1:0-3207 GCA_036732745.1 Spirochaetales bacterium
TCGGCTTCGGCTCCTTCCGCTTCCGCGCCCCGCCCGCCCCCGGCGCCGAAAGCCCCGACGGCGGCGCGGTCATCGCGGAGGCGCGCAACATGCGCGAGTTCATGGAGCTCCTCGACAAGGTGCCGCCGGAGACCCTCCTCATGCACGCGGGCCGGAACCATTTCTCCGCCTGGCTCCTCGCCCGCGGCGAGATCCAGTTCGCCAAGCTCCTCAAGAGCTACCGCGTCGACGACTTTTCCTCGGTCCAGGAGATCCGCGGCTTCATCCTCCGCGTCCTCCAGGGGGCGCGGCGCGACAAGTCGCGCGGCATGATCCCCAACTTCGACGAGTCGATGTGCCGCGACGAGAACTGCATGATGCGCATCAGCGACGGTTCGGTCGGCGGCAAGGGCCGCGGGCTCATCTTCATCCGGAGCCTCCTCGAGCACCTCGACCTCAAGAACGACCTGCCCGGGCTCGAGGTCAAGATCCCGCTCACCGCCTTCGTCGGCATCGACGAGTTCGAGCGCTTCCTGGAGATGAACGGCCTCTGGTCCTTCGCCTACTACGAAGCCTCGCCGGAGGAGATCCGCGGGCGCTTCCTGGCCGCGCCCCTTTCGCCGGAACTGGTGGAGCGGCTGTCGCGCTTCCTCGACGTCGCCGAGCGGCCCCTGGCCGTGCGCTCCTCGGGCCTCTTCGAGGACATGCTCATGGTGCCCTTCTCCGGCATCTACGACACCTACGTGATCCCGAACGGCCACGCCGTCCTGGCGCGCCGCCTCGCGCAGCTCTGCGACGCCGTGAGGCTCATCTACGCGAGCCTCTTCTCCGCCAAGGCCCGCGCCTACTTCGACGCCGCCCGCTACAAGATCGAGGAGGAACGGATGGCGATCGTCATCCAGGAGCTCGTCGGCACGCGGCGGGGGCGCTGGTTCTATCCCCACGTTTCCGGCACGGCGCAGTCCTTCAACTATTATCCCGTCTCCTACGTGCGGCCCGAGGACGGCCTCTGCGTCTCCGCGCTCGGCCTCGGCTCCTACGTCGTGGAGGGGGGCGCCGCCCACCAGTTCTGCCCCAAATGGCCCAAGCTCGACGTCGTGGCCCCCGAGCGCTCCCGCGAGGCCTCGCAGCGGGAATTCCGCGCCCTCGACATGGAGCTCCTCGAGCCCGACCTGGCGCGCGGGGAGGACGCGGCCCTCGCCGACCTTCCGCTCCGCGAGGCCGAGGCCGATCCCAAGTTCCCCCTCCTCGCCTCGACCTACGATCTCGCCAACGACCGCCTCGTCCCCGGCCTCCAGGCCAAGGGACCGCGCTTCGTCGATCTCGCGAACCTCCTCAAGCACGAGGCCCTGCCCTTCGCCAAGGCGATCGACCTCGTCCTGGAACTCGGCGCCCGCTCGATGGGCACGCCCGTCGAGATCGAGTACGCCCTCAACCTCGACGAGCCTTCGGGCACGCCGGCCCTCTATCTCCTCCAGCTCAAGCCCCTCATCCGGACGGAGGACCGCGTCGAGGTGGACATCGCGGAGGCGGCGCGGGAGGACTGCCTCATCGTCTCCGAGCGGAGCATGGGCAACGGCCGCGAGACCGGCGTCGCCGACGTGGTCTGGGTCGATCCGGAACGCTTCGACCGCGCCAGGACGATGGACATCGCCGCGGAGGTGGCCGAGCTCGACCGCGCCCTCGGCGAGGCGGGCCGCCGCTACCTCCTCCTCGGCCCCGGCCGTTGGGGCACCCGCGATCCCTGGCTCGGCGTGCCCGTCACCTTCTCGCAGATCTCGCGCGCCCGCGTCATCGTCGAGGCCGACCTGCCCGGCTTCCGCGTCGAGTCCTCGCTCGGCAGCCATTTCTTCCACAACGTGACGAGCATGAACATCGGCTACCTCACCGTGCCCGCGAACGAGGGCCTCTCCTTCGTCGACTGGGCCTGGCTCGCCTCCTTCCCGCCGGAGCGCCGCACGGCGCACTGCGTCTGGACGCGCTTGCCCGAACCCCTCGAGATCCTCATGGACGGAAGGAAGAGCAAAGCGCTCGTGAGGAAGCGGCTTTGACGTTTCCCGGCAAGGCCCCGACGGCGTCCGCGTCCGCGTCCGCCGCCACGTCCGCCGCCACGTCCGCCGCCACGTCCGCCGCCACGTCCGCGGCCACGTCCGCGGCGAGCCCGGAAAGCAGGGTCGCCGCGGGCCTTCTCAGGATGCTCGGCTTCAAGCGGACCACGCTCCGTCGCGTCCGCGCCGGCGGGAGCATCGTCGCCGCGCGGGCGACGCGGCCCACGCCGGACGCCGCCTTTCGGGCGAAGTTTCGCGTCGCGGAAACGGTAGTCGACGGCCACGCGGTCCACACGATGTCCCCGCGGGACGCCGCGCCGCGGAACCTCGTCCTGTATCTCCACGGCGGCGCCTATTCCGCCGGTTTCGTCGATCTCCATTGGCGGCTGTTCGCGTACTTGATCGAAGACTGCGGTTGCGCCGTCGTGGCGCCGGACTACCCCCTGCCTCCCGAGTCGGACTGGACCCGGGCCTGGGCGATGGTCGAGAAGGTCTACCGCGGGCAGACGAGCCACCGTGAGGGCGCGGGCCCGATCCTGATGGGGGATTCCGCCGGCGGGGGCTTCGCCCTCGCCTTAGCGCAACTGCTCGCGGCCTCCGATTCGCCGCGGCCCGCGAAGCTGGTCCTCCTCTCCCCGTGGCTCGATCTCGGCATGGGGAACCCGGAGATCGAGGCGGTGGCGGACCGCGATCCCTGCCTGAGCGTGGAGGCCCTGCGCATATGCGGGAAACGCTGGGCCGGGGCGACCGATCCGTCGGACCGGCGCCTGAGCCCGCTGTTCGGCCCCGTGGAAGGCTTGCCGCCGCTCGCGATTTTCACCGGCACCGCCGACGTCCTCAATCCGGACGCGAGGAAGCTCCACGCCAGGTTGGCGGAGCGAGGCGTGGCCCACGACTACTTCGAATACCCCGACATGATGCACGTCTGGATGCTCCTGGATTTCCCCGAGTCCCGGCGGGCCCGCGCCCAGATGGCGGAGGCGCTGCGGTAGGCCGACGGGGGCGCCGCGTCGGCCGGCGGGGGCGCCGCGTAGGTCGGCGGGGCGCCGCGAGCCCGCGGAGTCCCGTCGTCCGTCCGCCGCAAGCTGCCCGCCGCCCGCAGGGCTGGGAGCCGGGAGCTAGGAGCCGCCCAGCAGGAAGGTGAGCACGCCGACGATCGTCGTGAGGACCCCGGGCGAGT
>DAINBW010000423.1:0-3207 GCA_036732745.1 Spirochaetales bacterium
CCATGATCTTATGCTACCAATACACTATGTTACTACTAACATAACAAGCGACCACCAAGCCGAGCTCCCCGACTGGCCGGCCACAAGGAGGGCATCGATGAAGCATGAAGTGATCCAGACCGAAAAAGGCGAGCTGTCGCGCTGCCGCTTCGAAACCGGGGCCGCCATCGCCGGCCTTTCGGACTTCCTCGACCTCCTCGGCGACTGCCCGACCGAGACCCTGGTCCTCGACCGCGAAGCCCTCCACCCGGATTTCTTCGAGCTCCGGAGCGGCCTCGCCGGCGAACTCCTGCAAAAGGTCTCCAACTACCGGCGCCGCCTCGTGATCCTCGGCGATTTTGCGGAGCTCCCGAGCAAGGCCCTCCGGGACTTCCTCTACGAGAGCAACCGGACCGGCAAGGTCGTTTTCGCGCGGGAGCTCGAGGACGCGGTCGGGCTGCTGCGGTAAGACGGGAAGCGATGTCGATCCGCCAGGTCATCCTCGGCTACCTCGAGTGGAAGCCGGCGACCGGCTACGAACTCAAGAAACGCCTCGCCGAGACCGCGCCCTTCCACTGGTCCGGCAACAACAACCAGGTCTATGGCGCCCTTCTCGAGCTCCATCGCGACGGCGCGGTCGAGCTCGAGGTCGTCCCCCAGGACAAGCGGCCCGCCCGGAAGGTCTACACCATCACCGCCCCGGGCCGCGCCGAACTCGCGGCCTGGCTCCGCGAGGAGGCCGGCCTCCCCGAGCTCCGCGCCGACTTCCACGCGCGGCTCGCCTGGTCGGCGGCCCTGCCGCCGCCCGAGCTGGAGGCCCTCCTCTCGGCCTACGAGGAGCGTCTCGCCGGCGCGGCCCTCATCCTCCGCGAGCGGGAGCGCCGCGGCGAGGACCGGCCCGCGAGGAGCGCGCGGGAAGGGCTCATCTGGACGGCCCTCGCGGAGAACCGCCTCGCGGCGATCGAACTCGAGCTCGACTGGACGCGGCGGCTCCGCGCGGAGCTGCGGGGGCTGTAGGCGATTTGCGAGGTAAGGCGCGGGAGAAGGAGGCGGCGACGGGGGCGGGAGGCTAGTTCCCTTCCGTCTCCCCGTCGGCGTCCACGCAGCCGCGGTCGGACTCGCAGGCGTCGACGAAGGGAAGCTGGAGGTGCGCGGCCAGGGCGGCGCCCTCCTTGCGAAGGCGGACGGCGCGGCCGGGCTTGCCGGCGGCCAGGGCCAGGGAACGGCCGTCGTCCAGCACGAGGACCAGGGCGACCCAGGAGCCCTTGCCCATGCCGAGGAGGGAGGCCTCCATGCCGCGGCGCTCGTCCTCGACGAGGAAGGAGGACTCGCCCTCCTCGCCCGCGCGGAGCTCCAGGGCGGAGATGCGCTCGACGGGCAGCTCCCAGGTCTTGGACAGGGGGAAGAGGCCGAAGCGGCGGCGCACGAGGGCCGTCCCGCCCGCGGCGCCGGCGGCCAGGAAGGACCAGCGGTCCTCGGAGAGGGCCGCGAAGCCGAGGATGCCGGCGCCGAGGAACCAGAGGGCGCGCGCGGTGCCGAAGACGTAGTTTTCGGCCACGACGAGGGCGGCCAGGCAGAGGCCGCCGAGGGCGAGGCGGAGGAAGCGGTGGGTGCCGTAATCGAGGCGCCCTTCGGAGCGCCGCGCGATGGCGGGCAGGGGTTGGAGAAGCATGGGGAGCTCCTTTAAAAAAGGCAGAGTTGGCTCGCCGCGACGGCCTCCGCGGCGACGAGGCCGGGAAGCTCGGCGAGCGAATGGATGCGGGGCAGGCCCGAGTCGCCGTGGCGGTCGAGCTCGTCGATGAGGAGGCCGCGGCCGCCGCAGTCGATGAAGCCCTGCACATATTTCGGGTAGTCGTCGACGAAGAGCGCCTCGGCGGGCTCGACACCGCAGGCCGCGCAGACCCGGCGCACCGCGTCGGCGTGGGGCTTGCCCTTGAGCTTGTTGTAGCGGATGTCGTAGACCGCCTCGAAGCGGTCGGCTATCCCGAGCCGGGCCAGGATGCGCTCGGCGTGCTCCATCGGCGCGTTCGTGAACACCGACTTGGGCAGGGGAATCGAGTCGAGGAGGCGGCCGAGGGCCGGATCGGCCGCAAGCGGCTCCTCCTCGCCCGCGGGATGGACCCGCGCGTAGTAGTCCTCCACCGCGTCGAAGCCCCGCTCGGCGATGAGCCACTCGAGGGTGGTGCCGTAGTGCCGCATCCGCTCCGAGCGGAGGGCCGCGACCTCCTCCCCGCCGATGCCGAGGTATTCGGCGACATACTCGTTCATCCGGCGGAACACCGCCCGTTCAAGGCCGGTCGCCTCGGAATAGAGGGTGTTGTCGAGGTCGAGAAGGAGATAGCGGAGCATAGGCCCGTGATACCACGACCGCGCGCCGAGCTACAAGAGCCCTAAGGCGGCGGGAGGCTGTACGGAATCTCCAAACTGCGATACTATAGGAGTGTATACAATCACCCTGGAGGATCCCGTGAAACGCACCGTCACCGCCCTCGCCGCCCTCGTCCTCGCGACCGCCTTCGCCGGCGCCGCCGAGACCAAGATCAAGGGCATCGACCTCGACAAGCCCCGCGTCCGCAACGCGAGCGGCTCCGCCCTCGGCCTCTTCGTCGGCCAGCCCACCGGCATCACCTACCGCCAGGGCGTCTCCAAGACGAACTCCCTCGAATTCAAGGCCGCCTGGGACCTCGTCGATTCCAGCAAGGACGCCGCCGCCTTCGGCTTCCAGGCCAACTGGCTCCTCGAGTTCCCCGGCACGATCATCATCGAAGACGCGGACATCCCCCCCTACGTCGGCATCGGCCTCTCCGTCGGCGTGGGCTCGGGCGGCGTCGCCCTCGGCTTCCGCGTCCCTGTCGGCCTCGTCCACCGCTTCCCCAAGGCGCCCCTCGAGCTCGGCCTCGAGGTCGGCCTCGGCATGCTGCTCTTCCCCGCCACGAGCTTCGACGTCGACGGCGGCCTCGCCCTCCGCTACCGCTTCTAGTCACTCCTCCACGCCAAGACCGTCCGGAGGGAGGAACCTTTTTCAAAAGGTTCCTCCCCCCAGTCCCCCCTCTTCCAAAACGGCAGCCCTCCCCCGTCACACCCGCCGCCCGCCGGCTTTCGCCGCCCGCGCCGACGGGCGCGGCTTGGCGTGGGCTTGGCGCGGACCGCGCCGCCCCGGAGGCTTGCGTTTGGAAACCTTGCGTTTTGGCGGGTTTAGCCTATGCTAAACTGATACGGGCACCGACC
>DAINBW010000424.1:0-3197 GCA_036732745.1 Spirochaetales bacterium
GCGCTCGATGCGCTTCCGGATGAGTTCCGGGGGCATGGGGTTGCCGGCCTCGTCGCGGGCGTGGCGCAGGAGCCAGTCCGCGTCCTCGAGCAGGCTGTCGCAGAACATGGATTGCGTCTCCGCGTAGGCCATCGAGGTCGGCGCGAACTCCTGGGAGAAGCAGGGCGCGTTGCGCGAAACATTGGAGAAGTGCGCGGCGTGGCCGCCTTCGTGGAAGAGGGTGTTGAGGGCGCGGAAGCCCGAGCCGACCTGGTCCGGCTTGCCCTCCGAGGTGAAGTTGACGACGGCGGGCACCCACTCGCCGCGGTCGAGGTAGGCGGGGACGGGGCCGTGGCAGAAGCCGTTCTGGTACTTGCCCTTGCGCGCCAGGAGGTCGAGCTGGAGGGTCGCGTTCCGGTATCGGATCCCGAGGCGGCGGAAGCTCGTCACCCAGCGCTCGAGGGCCGTCGCGAAGGGGAAATAGGGATCCATCTCCCGCAGTACGTCGCCGGACATGTGGAAGCGGATGTTCCAGGGCTCGAGGGCCTCCCGGCCCTTGGCGGCGGCCAGGCCGGCGAGGCAACGGGCGTTGGCGGCGGCGGTCGCGGCTTCGAAATCGTCCAGGACCGCGAAGAGTTCCTCCGGGCTCATAGCCTCCGACTTGCGGACCTTGTAGTCGAAATAATCGCGCCGTCCCTGGCTCCGCGCGAAGGCGTTGCGCGCGCGCACGACCTCGAGGAAGCCGTTGGCGAGCACCCATTCCTCGAGGCCGCGGAGCGCGTCGTGGCTGGACTTGCGGGCGGCCTCGTCGGGATTCGTCGCCTCGTTGGTGAGGAGCATCCCCAGCGTCGCCTCCTCCTCTTCGCCGCGGTCGTTCCGGTGGCGGAGGACGAGCTTCTGCCGCTTGCCGAAGAGTTCGGCCTCCAGGGATACGATGCGGTCCATGAGGCGCGCGCCTTCGTCCCCCTCGACCGTGTTCGCCTCGAATAGGGCGCGCCAGCCCTCGAGCCCCGCGAGGAGCTCGGCCCGTTCGGCCGTCTCCGCCGGCGAAAGCGGCGGAGACGGGGCCTTGAGGGCGGCGATCCGGTCGCGTACCGCGGAAAGCTTGCCGGAATCGGCGATGAAGGCCTTCCATTCCTTCTCGGCGCGGGCAAAGCCGTCGTGGTCCCCGCTCGTGGCCATGTAGGTGGCCCAGAAGAGATCTTCCTTGCGGCGATGGACCGCGAGGTATTCGTGGTTGAGGTCGTCGAAAAAGGCGCGGATGGTGGAAAGGTTCATGAAGAGTTGATACACCCTTCCCGCGCTTTTGTCAAAACTTCGTTTAGGGGCGCTTCGCGGCGGCCATGGCGCGGCTCCACGCCGCGAGGACCCGGTCGATCGAGGCGTCGATCTTCGGATTGACCTTCCGCCTGGCCGGATCGGCGAGGAACCATTCCACCGATTCGCGCAGGCCCTCGGCGAAGGAGACCGTGGTACGGAAATCGGGCACGAGCCGTTCGAGCTTGGAGCAGTCGAAAATCGCGGAATAGGTCTTGTCGCCGAGGAAGTGTTCGCCCATTTCGGGATCGACCATCGCGATAAACTCGGAAGGCACGTGGACCATCCGCGCCCCGACGCCGAGCGCGGCCGCGATGGTCTCGTGAATCGCGTCCCAGGTGAGCGCCTCGCGGCCGGTGATCTGCACGGTTTCGCCCAACGCGGCGGGATTGCCGAGGAGTCCGACGAGGCCCGCGGCGAAATCGCGGGTGTGGGTGAGGGTCCACAGCGACTGCCCGTCGCCGTGGACGACGATTTCCTTGCCGGCGAGGATGCGTTCCGCGACGGTGAAGTCCGAGGAGGTCCAGGCGTTGGGGATCCAGCCCTTGCCGTAGGTATGCGAGGGCCTGACGACCGTCACGGGAAAGCCCGACCTGGCGGACTCTTCCTGGAGGAGCCGTTCGCAGGCGATCTTGTCGCGGGAATAGGACCAAAAGGGGTTGGCGAGGGGGGTGGATTCCGTGATGACGTGGTGGACCGGCGGCTTCCGGTAGGCCGAGGCGCTCGAGATGAAGACGTACTGCGCCGTCTTGTCGCGGAAGAGCTCGAGGTCCAAGGCCACCTGCTCCGGCGTATAGGCGATGAAATCGACGACGGCGTCGAAGGAAAGCCCCTTGAGGGCCTTTCTGGCCGCCTCGGGATCGCGGATGTCCGCGTGGATCGAGCGCACTCCCTCGAGGGCGCGGTCCGTCCGCGTGCCGCGGTTGAGATGATGGAGTTCATGGCCCTTGGCGAGGGCGCGAAGCGACGCGTCGTAGGAAAGGTTCCCGGTGCCGCCGATGAAGAGTATGCGCATGGTCCCTCCGGACTGCCTTGAAGATTGTCACGAAGCTTTATTCTAGCCGCGGCGCCTCGCGGCGTTAAGGGCCTGGACGGCTCGGCGCCGGGCCTGAGGCCAACGAGGCCTACGGGGAGGCGTGGCGGTCGGCGGCGCGGAGCTGGCCGCAGGCGGCCATGATCGAGGCGCCCTTCCTGGTCCGGCGCCGCACGAGGACGCCGGCGGTCTCGAGCAGGGCGGTGAAGCGCTCGATTTCCTCTTCCGTCGGCGCCCGGGCGAGGGGCCGCGATCCCGGATTGTAGGGAATGAGGTTGACGAGGACGCGGCCGACGCGCGCCGCGAAGGCGGCGACTCCCCTCGCCTCTTCGATCCCGTCGTTGAGGCCGGGCAGGAGGCAGTAGTTCGCCGCGAGCACGAAGTTGCGGCGCTGGGGATAGGCGGCGAGCTCCGCGGCGAGGGCCTCGAGGCCCAGGGAGCGGTTAACCGGCATGAGGGCGCTTCTCGTGGCGTCGAGGCCGCCGTTCAGGCTGATGGACAGGTTGAGGCGCTTGAGGCCGAGTTCCCGGAGCCGGGCCACGCCGCCGGGAGGGCAGGAACTGCAAACGGTGATGCGCTCGGCGCCGTAGGAGAGCCCGCGCCGGTCCATGAGGACGCGGATCGCCCGGCCCACCTCGTCGAAATTGTCGAGCGGCTCGCCCATGCCCATGAAGACGATGTTGTTGCAGTCCCAACCGAGGAGAATGCGGGCGGTGAGCGCCTGGGCGACGATTTCCGCCGCGCGAAGGTCGCGCGTGAAGCCGCCAGCCCCCGTTTCGCAAAAGGCGCAGCCCATGCGGCAGCCGACCTGGGAAGACAGGCAGAGGGTGGAGCGGGCCGCGCCGTCGGGGGCCGGCGGCATGGGGAT
>DAINBW010000425.1:0-3196 GCA_036732745.1 Spirochaetales bacterium
CCGGATCGAGTCCTGCCTGGAGAAAAAAAGCCTCAAGGACAAGGAGCAGGTCTACGTCGCCGCGGTGATGGAGACCGAGCGCCGCCTCCGCGCGGAGCTTCAGGAGGGCGCCGCCTACGTCCGCGGCCTCCTCCCGCCCCGGCTCGACCGCCCCGGGCTCAAGACCGACTGGCTCTTCATCCCCTCGCTTTCCCTGGGCGGCGACGTCTTCGGCTACCACGCCATCGAAGGCGGGCGCCTGGCCCTCTACCTCATCGACGTGAGCGGGCACGGCATCGAGGCGGCCCTCTTCTCCGTCACCCTCATGAACATGCTGAAAACCCAGGTCCTGCCCAAGGCGGACTTCGGCGATCCGGCCTCCGTCCTCGCCGGACTCAACGAGTCCTTCCGCATGGAGGAGCAGAACAACCTCTACTTCACGGCCTGGTACGGCGTCTGGGATCCCGCCTCGAGGGAACTCGCCTACTCCTCCGCCGGCGCCCCGCCCGCCGTCCTCCTCCTTCCCGGCGGCGGCGTCGAACAGCTCGAGACCGGCGGCATGATCGTCGGCGTCGACGAGAACGCCGAGTACCTGACCCAAAGCCGGGTCCTGCCCCGCGGCGCCGGCCTCTACCTCTTCAGCGACGGCATCTTCGAGATCCGCACGCGGGAGGAGGTCGTCCTCGGCATCGAGGCCTTCGTCGGTATCCTGGCCGGCAAGGCCGCCCTGGGCGCGCGGCCCTTCCTGCCCGCCATCCTCGAGACGATCCGCGGCCTGGCGGCCTCGCGCCGCTTCGACGACGACGTCTCCATGTTGGAGTTCATCTTTGACTGACCGACTCGTCCTCCCCGCGCCCGACGACTTCCACGCCCACCTGCGCCGAGGGCCGGCGATGCCCGCCTACGCGCGCCGCCACGCGGTCTCCTTCGGCCGCGCCCTCGTCATGCCGAACGTCCTGCCGCCCATCGACTCCGCGGCCGCCCTCGCGGCCTATCGCGCGGAGATCGCGGCGGCCGCGCCGGGCCTCGGGCTCCTCATGACCTTCAAGCTCCTGCCCGGGATGCGGGCCGAGACCGTCCGCGCCCTCGCGGCGGCGGGCGCGGTCGCCGGCAAGTACTATCCCGCGGGCGCGACCACCAACTCGGCTGACGGCCTCCGCTCGCCGGAGGAGGCCGCCGAGGCCCTCGCCGCGATGGAGGAATGCGGCCTCGTCCTGTCTATCCACGGCGAGGATCCCGCCGCGCCCGTCCTCGAGCGGGAAGCGGCCTTCCTGCCGATCCTCGTGCGGCTCCTCGCGGCCTACCCCCGCCTCAAGATCGTCCTTGAGCACCTGTCCGGCCGCGAGGCCCTGGCCTTCGTCCTCGCGGGACCTGCGCGCCTCGCCGGCACCCTGACGGCCCACCACCTTCTCTTCTCGCTCGAGGAACTCCTCGGCGAGGGACTCTCCCCCCACCTGTACTGCAAACCCCTCCTCAAGGGCGAGGCCGACCGCGACGCCCTCCGCGAGGCCGCCTTCCGCGGCGAGCGCAAGCTGTTCTTCGGCTCCGACTCAGCGCCGCATCCCCGCGCCGCCAAGGAATCGGGCCGCGCCCCGGCGGGCATCTACGCCGCACCGACCGCCCTCCCCGCCCTGGCCGGCCTCTTCGAGTCCGCCGGCGCGCTCGGCGCTCTCCGCGAATTTCTCGCGGGCCGCGGCGCCGCCTTCTACGGCCTCCCGGCCCCCGCCGGTTCGCTCGAACTCGTCCGGGAAACATGGGAGGTTCCGGCGGAGGCCGACGGCGCCGTGCCGATGCTCGCCGGCGCCCGCCTGCCCTGGCGCCTCGGGCGACTCTCCCCCGGCGCGCCCCCCGCCTGACGACCTCCCGCCGCCCACGCAATAAAAGAAGGCCGCCCACCGGGCGGCCTTCGCTGTTCCAGACGACTCGGCGCCACGCGAGGCGGCGCCGCGGGGAGGCTAGAGCCTGACGATCCTCGAGTGCGTGATGACCTCGTGGCCGTTCGCGGTGATGAGGACGTCGTTCTCGATACGGACGCCGCCGAGCTCGGGGTCGTAGAGGCCGGGCTCGATCGTGATGATGTGGCCGGGGGCCAGGACGTCGACGTTGTCCTCGCGGCTCCGGACGGCCGGCGATTCGTGGGCCTCGAGGCCGACGCCGTGGCCGAGGCCGTGGGGCATCGCGAAGCCCTCCGCGGCGAAGACCGCGTCCGCCGCCAGGGCGACGGTGCGGGTCGGCGTGCCGGGGGCGCAGAGCTTGAGCGCGGCGGCGTAGGCGCCCTCGACGAGCTCCACCATCCGCTCCGCCCTGGCGGGCAGGCGGCCCCGGAGGAAGCTCATCGTGACGTCCGTCGTGTAACCGGCGACCTTGAGGCCGAAGTCCAGGATGGACATGCCGTCGGTCGCGAAGGCGCCGGCGCCGTAGGCGGGGAATGCGTGGATGCCGAAGCTCCGCGCGGGGCCGGCGGCGATGGTCTCGAAACCCGTGCCCTCGCAGCCGCGGGAGCGGCACTCGCGCTCGATGAAGAGCGCGATGTCGAGCTCGCTGCCCACCCGTCCGGCCTTGACCGCAGCCTCGACCTCGTCCATGAGCTGGTCGGTGAGGGCCGCGGCGCGGCGGTAGAGGGCGAGCTCGGAGCCGTCCTTGACGGCGCGGAGCTTGAGCACGAAGTCGCCGATGCCGTCGTCGCGGCAGAGGAGGTCGTAGTCAGCGAGGACTTCGACGTAGTTCACGTAGCGGGGATAGGGCGTCACGGCCGGGAGTTCGACGCGCGAACCCTTCGCGACGCCGAGGCGCTCCAGGCAGCCCGCCAGGGCCGCGGCGGGCAGGCGCGCGAAGTCGGTGTAGGCCAGGACCTCGTCGACGCGGCCGTAGAGCCGCGCCATGTTGACGTCCCAGGCGACGAGTATGGAGCGCCCCTCCGCGGAGATCACGAGGAGGGCGTCGCCGGGCTGGCCGGACAGGTAGCGGATCGAGGGGTCGCGGCGGCCTTCGGTGTCCTCGAAGAGGCAGGCGCCGAGGCCCTCCTCCCTGAGGCGGGCGGCGACGGCGGCGCGCCGGCCCGCGTAGACCGAGGCCGCGAACAGCCCCTCCGGTTCTTTTAGGCTCACGGAATCTCCTTCATGGCGTTCTGCGCGGCGAGGATGACCGAGCTGGACCAGCCCGCGTTGCCGTCGTTCGAGGCGACCGCCACCAGGGCCGGCCGCACGATGCGGTTCTT
>DAINBW010000426.1:0-3178 GCA_036732745.1 Spirochaetales bacterium
GCCCGCGGCGGGGCGGTGGCGCTGGGCCATCCGATCGGCTGCTCGGGAGCGCGCGTGCTCACGACCCTCCTGCACGCCCTCGAGGACGGGAACCTCAAGCGCGGCGTCGCCGCACTGTGCCTCGGCGGAGGAAACGCCGTGGCGATGGGGATCCAGCGATGAGTGCGATCCGCACCGTCGGGATCGTCGGCGCCGGGCAGATGGGGAACGGTATCGCGCACGTCGCCGCGCAGGCGGGTCTCGCGGTCGTGATGCGCGATCTCGAAGAGGGTTTCGTCAAGAAGGGCCTCGACACGATCGCCAAGAACCTCCAGCGCGGCGTCGACAAGGGAAAGCTGACCGCCGACGAGAAGACTGCGGTGCTCGACCGGATCCGGGGGACGACGCGGATCGAGGACCTCGCCGGCTGCGACATCGTCATCGAGGCGGCGGTCGAGAAGATGCCGGTGAAGCTCGAGGTATTCGCGGCACTCGACCGCTGCTGCCCCGCGAACGCCGTGCTCGCGACCAACACGTCGTCGTTACCGATCACCGAGATCGCGGCCGCGACCAAGCGCCCCGACAAGGTGATCGGCATGCACTTCTTCAACCCCGTCCCCGTGATGAAGCTCGTCGAGGTGATCAAGGGCATCGCCACGAGCGAGGAGACCAAGCGGGCCGTCCTCGAGGCCTGCGCCTCCCTCGGCAAGACCCCCGTCGAGGTGGAGGAGGCGCCCGGCTTCGTCGTGAACCGCATCCTCATCCCGATGATCAACGAGGCGATCGGCATCCTCGCCGACGGCGTCGCGAGCGCGGAGGACATCGACACCGCGATGAAGCTCGGCGCCAACCATCCCATCGGCCCCCTGGCCCTGGCCGACCTCATCGGCAACGACGTGAACCTCGCGATCATGGAGGTCCTCTACGCGGAGTTCGGCGACCCGAAGTACCGGCCGCACCCCCTCCTCCGCAAGATGGTCCGCGGCGGCCTCCTCGGCCGCAAGTCGGGCAAGGGTTTCTTCGAGTACAACCGCTGACGGCCCGACGCGCCCGCCCCGGGCGCGCCGGCCGGAACACAAGGAAGGTCAGTTTCATGGAAAAGTCCATCATCAGGCTCAGGATGAGTTCGCACGACGCGCACTACGGCGGCAACCTCGTGGACGGCGCCAAGATGCTCCAGCTCTTCGGCGACGTGGCCACGGAGCTCCTCATCCGCAACGACGGCGACGAGGGCCTCTTCGCCGGCTACGAGAAGGTCGAGTTCCTCGCCCCCGTATTCGCGGGCGACTACATCGAGGCGACGGGCGAGATCGTCCACGTGGGCAACTCCTCGCGCAAGATGAGCTTCGAGGCGCGGAAGGTCATCGCCCCCCGCCCGGACCTGAACGACTCCGCCGCGGATTTCCTGGCGGAGCCGGTGGTGGTCTGCAGGGCCGTCGGCACCTGCGTCGTTCCCAAGGACAAGCAGCGCAAGAAGTAGGGCGCGCCGGGGCGCCGGCCGCGCGAAAGGCCGGCGTCCCGCACTGCCTCGAAGCCTGTTGAGGGGGAGGGAGCGCTTCGCTCCTCTCCCCGGGTTGAGGCATGCCTGAGAAACGAATCGTCTCTCAGGAGCAAAATAGCCCGATACGAGGATATATATGGATTTCAGTACGGACAAGGAGCACGCCCTCCTTGCGGAGATGTACAAGGCCTTCGCCGAGGCGGAGGTGAAGCCCCTCGCCAAGGAAATCGACGAGAAGGAGCTCTTCCCCGAGGAGACGGTGCGCAAGATGGCCCGCTACGGGATGATGGGCATCCCCTTCCCCAAGGAGTACGGCGGCGCGGGCGGGGACAACCTCGCCTACATCCAGGCCGTGGAGGCCCTCTCCAAGGTCTGCGGGACGACCGGCGTCATCCTCTCCGCCCACACCTCCCTCTGCGCCGCGCCGATCTACGAGTACGGCACCGAGGAGCAGAAGCGGAAGTACCTCCTGCCCCTCGCCAGGGGCGAAAAGCTCGGCGCCTTCGGCCTCACGGAGCCGAACGCGGGCACGGACGCGGCGGGGCAGCAGACGACCGCCGAGGCCAAGGACGACCACTGGCTCCTCAACGGCTCCAAGCTCTTCATCACCAACGCCGGCCCCGCGGAGACCTACATCGTCCTCGCGATGACCGACAAGTCCAAGGGGACGCGGGGCATCTCCGCCTTCATCGTGGAGAAGGGCATGCCCGGCTTCACGATCGGCAAGAAGGAGGAGAAGATGGGCATCCGGGGCTCCTCCACCTGCGAGCTCGTGTTCGAGAACGTGAAGCTGCCCAAGGAGAACCTCCTCGGCAAGGAGGGCGGCGGCTTCGGCCTGGCGATGAAGACCCTGGACGGCGGCCGCATCGGCATCGCGGCCCAGGCCCTCGGCCTCGCGCAGGGCGCGATAGACGAAACCGTCGCCTACGTCAAGGAGCGCAAGCAGTTCGGCAAGGCGATCGCCGAGTTCCAGAACACGCAGTTCCAGCTCGCCGACATGCAGGCCAAGACCGACGCCGCGCGGCTCCTCGTCTACCGCGCCGCCTTCCTCAAGGACCGCAAGCTGCCCTATTCGGTGGAGGCCGCGACGGCCAAGCTCTTCGCCTCCGAGACCGCGATGGAGGTGACGACCAAGGCCGTCCAGCTCCACGGCGGCTACGGCTACACGCGCGAGTATCCCGTGGAGCGCATGATGCGCGACGCCAAGATCACGGAGATCTACGAGGGCACCTCCGAGGTGCAGCGCATGGTCATCTCGGCCGCGATGCTCAAGTGACGAACGGGCAGGAAGGAACAACGCCATGAACATAGTCGTCTGCGTAAAGCAGGTCCCCGACACGACGGAGGTCAGGATCGACCCCGTCACCGGGACCCTCGTCCGCGAGGGCATCCCGAGCATCATCAACCCCGACGACAAGGGCGGCCTCGAGGCGGCCCTCGTCCTCAAGGAGACCGTCGGCGCGCGCGTGACCGTCCTCTCCATGGGGCCGCCCCAGGCCGACCTCGCGCTCCGCGAGGCCCTGGCGATGGGCGCCGACGAGGCCATCCTCCTCTCGGACGCGCGCTTCGGCGGCGCCGACACCTGGGCCACCTCGAGCACCCTCGCGGCGGCCCTGCGCAAGCTCGAGTGGGACCTCGTCGTCTGCGGCCGCCAGGCCATCGACGGCGACACGGCCCAGGTCGGGCCGCAGATCGCGG
>DAINBW010000427.1:0-3172 GCA_036732745.1 Spirochaetales bacterium
CCTTTTTCCGCAGGGACTCCCTGGACGCCTTCCTCATCCTGCAGCTCGAGCCCTCCACCAAGAAGGGCCAAGGCATGCTTCTGGTGTCGGACAACCTGTGGAAATACGACCCCGTCAGCCGCAAGTTCAGCCACTCGTCGCTCAAGGACAACTACGGCGACAGCGCGGCCAAGAACTCGGATTTCCGCTCCTCGAGCAAGGCCAAGGACTACAAGGTCGCCGCCGCCTCTTCCGGCGCGCTGGGCAAGTTCGACTGTTGGATCCTCGAACTCGAGGCCGTCCGCGACGACGTGACCTACCCCTTCATGAAGCTGTGGGTCTCGAAGTCCGACAATCTCCTCCTCAAGGCCGAGGAGTACAGCCTCACGAGGCGGCTCCTGCGGACCTCCCTGTTCCCGAGCTATTCAAAGCTGGCCGACAAGTACATCGCCACGCGCTCCATTTTCCAGGATGGTCTCGTCGCCGGCAAGCGCACCGAAATCATCATCACCGACCTCTCGGTGAAGGCGCTGCCCGACGACATGTTCACGAAGTCCTACCTCGAGAAAGTGGGCAAGTGAGATGACGGCCATGAACGCGAACCGACCGAGCCGGACCGCGGTCGCCTCCCTGCTGCTGCTGGCGTCGCTCATCGCGTCGCCGCTCCTCGCGGCCCAGGAGGCGAACTCCTCCGAAAGCGATGACGAACTCTTCGGCGACGCCGCCTTGGTCACCGTCCCGACCGAAACCGCCAAGGACATCGCCGGCGCCGGTTTCGAGACCTCCAAGGGCCTCCTCTTCGGCGGCGACCTCTCCCTGGTCCAGAGCGTGGACCTGTGGAACGGAAACCTGAGCCAGGCCAAAGGGATGCGGACGCAGAACCTCGGCCTCAATTTCGACGCCAGGCCGAGCGACTCCTTCCGCGTCTACGGACGAGGCCAGTACACGATGACGAACGCCGTGATGGACGGGACCTTCTCCATCCAGGAACTCTTCGCCGACGTGAGCTGGAACCGGACGGTCAACCTCCGCGTCGGCAAGCAGGCCGCCAACTGGGGAGTGGGCTACTGGTGGAGCCCGGCGGACATCCTCTCCCTCTCCGCCATCGACCAGTCCGATCCGTCGGCCAGGCGGGCCGGGCCCGTGGCCATCAAGGCTTCCATGCCGATCGGGCTCAACCAGGCGTCGATCTACGCCACGACCGACGCGACGGACAACATCGACCAGATAGGCTTGGCGGGCCGTTTCGAATTCGTCCTCGGCGACTCGGAGTTCGGCCTGGGCGGCTACTACCGCCGGGACGACGAGGTGAAACCGCGCCTCGTCGGCACGGCGACGGTGAAGTTCCTCGGCGTCAACTGGTACGGCGAGGCGGTGGGCTCCTTCGGTTCGGAAGTCCCGACGGTCAGTTTTGCCTCGGGGAGCCCCGTCGTGTCGACGCGCGACGATTTCCTTTTCCAGGGAGCGGCGGGGTTCACGTGGACGGCCACGGACCAGGAGAAGCGCTGGAACATCGTCGCGATGGGCGAGTACTACTTCAACGGCCGCGGGGCCGAGGACGCGGCGGCCTACGCCGACCACCGCGCCCAGCTCCTCGGCCTCGTCGCCGGCGGCGCCCTGGGCGGCTCCGACCTCCTGGGTTACGGCCGCCATTACGCGGGCCTGTACGCTTCGGCGGAGGACCTCTGGTCCAGCGGACTCGGCCTCGTCGCGGAGTGGCGTTCCAACCTGGCCGACGCCTCCGGGTACGGCCGTCTCGTCGCCGTCTACGAGCCCGTGGCCGATTTCCGCGCCGAGGCCGGCGGCGAGATCCACTACGGCCCCGACGGCGGCGAGTATGTCTTCATGAACGGGACGGGCGAAGCGGGCTACGCCGTCGCCTCCCTGCGGCTCTGGACCCGGACCACGATCGATGTCGCCTATCCTCTCTACGGCGAGGGCGCGCGGCCGCGCCTGACGCTTGTCGTCTCAGGCCGGTTCTGAAGCGCGGCCGCGGATTGATTCCCGGGGCCGATCGGCCTACAGTATAGGGTGACGTGGAGGTTGGCCGATGCAGGGCAGGGTGCTTGTGGTGGATGATGTTCCCGAAATGTCCGAGCTGGTGCGCACCTACCTCGGCGTCGAGGGGCTCGAGGCCCGGGAGGCGGGCAGCGCGGAGGCGGCCGAAGCCATCCTGGCCGACGACCCGGGTTTCGATCTCATAATTCTCGACCTGAACCTCCCCGGCATGGATGGCTTCGAATTCCTCCAGCGACTGCGCCGGACGAGCACGGTTCCCGTGATGATCGTCTCGGCGCGGGACGAGGACGAGGACGTGGTGGCGGCCCTGGGCATAGGGGCCGACGAATACCTCACGAAACCCTTTTCGCCCCGCGCCCTCGCCGCGCGGGCGCGCGCGTTGATCCGCCGGCACAAGGGCTATTCGCGCCTCGACGAGGAGAGCCGGACGCTCCGCTTCGGCCCCTTTTCCCTCGACCTCGACAGCGGCGTCCTCCGCCGCGGCGACGGGCGCGTCCCCCTGTCGGCCAAGGAATTCGCGGTCCTCGCCTACCTCGCCGGGGAGAAGGGCCGGCCCCGCAGCCCGGAAGAGATCTTCGGCGCGGTGTGGGACCGCAAGTACGGCGACATCACCGCGGTCGGCGTCTACGTGCAGCGCCTCCGCCGCAAGATCGAGGACGATCCTTCGGCGCCCCGCTATCTTGTCACCGAACGCGGTTTCGGCTATCGCTTCGACGCCGCGGGCGACGCTCCCGCCGGGAACGGCGCTTGAATGCGGTTGCGCACCCAGCTCATCCTCCTCTCCATAGGCATCATGGTCTTGCCGCTGGTCTTCCTCGCGGCGTGGATGCTGCCGGGAACGGCGGGCGGCGAAGGGGCTCCATTCCTGGCGGCGGCCAAGGCCCAACGCTATCTCGCGGGCCTCGAAGGCGCGACGGGTTCGCTTCCGGCCTTCACCGCCAAGGCCCGGGACACGGGAGGCCTCGCCGCGGCGGGATTTGGCCCCGGCGGGGAAACGATCTTCAGTGTCGGGAAGGACGGGCCCGCGAGCCCGCTTCTCTTGCCGAAGCCGCCGGCGCCCGGGGGGGCGGCTCCCGAAGGCGCGGCCTTGCTGCTTTCCCGGCGCTTCGAGATCCGAGGCTACGGTCCGGTGCGGGTCTACGCGCACGTGCAGCATCTGGGTGACGGCAACGTT
>DAINBW010000428.1:0-3169 GCA_036732745.1 Spirochaetales bacterium
GCGCGGCGATCTTCTCTATGTCCTCTGCTGGTGCGGCTTCTTCCTGGCCTGCAGGCTGACCGACCTGCCGGGCGCGCTCGGCGCCCTGGCCGTGGGGCTTTCGACGCGATGAGCGGCATACGAATGGAGGCCGAGGGCCTCGGCTACTCCTACCCCGACGGCACCGGCGCGGTGCGCGGCATAAGCTTCGACGTGGCGGCGGGCGAGTGCGTGGGCCTGGTCGGCGCGAACGGCGCCGGCAAGTCCACCCTCCTCCAGCTCCTCGTGGGCCTCCTGTGGCCCGACTCGGGCTCGATCCGGATCGCCGGCGCGCCCCTGTCGAAGGCCGTCCTGGCCGAGGCGAGGCGCCGCCTCGGCTACGTCTTCCAGGACCCGGACGACCAGCTCTTCATGACGAGCGTGGAGGCCGACGTGGCCTTCGGCCCCCGGAACATGGGGCTTTCGGAGACGGAGGTTTCCGAGCGTTGCCGGAGCGCCCTCGAGGTGGTCGGCATCGCCCATCTCGCCGACCGTCCCTCCTTCCGGCTTTCGGGCGGGGAAAAGCGGGCGGTCGCCATCGCCTCCGTCCTTTCCATGGGACCCGAGGCCCTCATCCTGGACGAACCGACGGCCGCCCTGGATCCGCGCGCCCGCCGGAGGCTCATGGCCATCCTCGCGGGCTTGCCGCAGACGAGGCTCGTCGCGACGCACGACATCGACCTCGTCTACGAGATGTGCGACCGCGTCATCGTGCTTTCGGCCGGGAAAGTGCTCGCGGAAGGGCCCGCGCGCGTCCTCCTCGCGGCCCCGGCCCTCCTGGACGAGGCTGGACTGGAGCCTCCCCTCGCCCTCCTCGCCTGCCCGCGCTGCGGGCAGGAAAAGCGTTAGGCGAAATAAAAGCCGGCGCCTTGCGGCGCCGGCCCTTGGAAGGATCGCGCGGCTCGGCGGGGCACGCGCCCGAAGGCGCCTGGCCGCCGCCGCGCGCCCGAGGTCAGTACGCGACGATCTCCTTGATCATGAACTCCTTGCCGTTCAGGAGCTCGATGTCCTTGCCGCCGCAGTGGGGGCACAGGCCCTTGTTCGGCAGGACGGGAAAGGCCTTCCCGCAGCGCTTGCAGAGCGCGTTGGCCGGCAGGACCTCGATCCGGAGCTTGGTCTCCCCGAGCGAGGTGCCGTCGACCGCCGCGGGAAAGCATTCCTCGATGTACTTCGGGATGATCGACGAGAGCTCGCCGATCTGGAGGACGATGGTGTCCACCTTCGTCACTCCGTTCGCCTTGGCGAACTCCTCGACGGTCTTGACTATCTCGATGACGACGCCGAGCTCATGCACGATCGTCTCCGGAGATGGCGGCCTTGAGGGCCTTAACCGGCTTGGCGAGGGCGATCCTGAGCTTGCGCTTCAGGACGTACTTCACGACCGCGGGCTTCATGTCGCGGAGCTCGAGGCCCGCCGCGTCGTACTTGCGCACGAGCTTGATCGCGTCGAACTTGCACTTGAGCGTACAGGCGCCGCAACCCACGCACATGAACTGGTCCGTCACCGTGGCGCCGCAGGAAAGGCAGCGTTCGGTCTCCTTCAGCACCTGCTCGGCGGTGAAGGTGCCCCGCGGATCCTTGAAGGAAGGCGCGCAGGCGTGGTCCTCGTCGTGGCAGGCCGACTGCCGGGGCATCCGGTCGTAGCTCTCGAGGTCGAGGTTCGACTTGTCGAGGGAGCGGTAGTCGCGGGCGACGCGGCCGATCGTGAGGCTCTGGCCCGGCTGGACGAAGCGGTGGATGGAGACCGCCGCCTCCTTGCCGAGGGCGATGGCGTCGATGGCGAACTTGGGTCCGGTCATCGCGTCGCCGCCGGCGAAGACGTCGCGCTCGCCGGTCTGGAGGGTCGTGGGATCGGCCTTGATGGTCTTGTTCGGATTGAGCTCGAACTTGCCGCCCGCGAGGAGATTGCCCCAGTCCATCGCCTGGCCGACGGAGACGAGGACCTGGTCGGCCGGCACGAGCTTGGTGACGCTCTCGTCGAATTTCGGGTTGAAGCGCTTGTTCTCGTCGAAGACGGAGACGCACTTCTTGAACTCGACGCCGACGACGCGGCCGTTCTCCGCGACGATGCGCTTGGGTCCCCAGGAGTTCTCGATGGCGATGGACTCGGCCAGGGCCTCGTCGATCTCCTCCGGCAGGGCCGGCATCTCCTTGCGGCTCTCGAGGCAGTACATCGAGACCGCCTCGGCGCCGACCCGGGCGGCGGTCCGCGCGACGTCGATGGCGACGTTGCCGCCGCCGATCACGACGACCTTGCCGGAGAGCTTCGGGCTCTCGCCGAGGTTGACCGAGCGGAGGAAGTCGACGCCGGTGACGACGCCCTTCGCGTCCTCTCCCTCGAGGCCGAGCTTGCGGCCGGACTGGGCGCCGACCGCGAGGTAGAAGGCCTTGAAGCCCTGGCCCCGGAGGTCGGCGAGGGAGAGATCCTTGCCGACCTCGACGCCGGTCTTGAACTCGACGCCGAGCTCGCGGAGGATGGCGATCTCGGCCTCGACGACCTCCTTCTCGAGGCGGAAGGAGGGAATACCCAGCGTGAGCATGCCGCCGAGGGCCTTTTGCTTCTCGAAGACGGTGACCTTGTAGCCTTCGACCGCGAGGTAGTAGGCGCAGGAAAGGCCGGAGGGACCGGCGCCGACGACGGCGATCTTCTTGCCGTACTCGTGCTTGATCCGGGGCACGAAGCGGTTCTTCTCGGAGAGGTCCTGCTGGGCGATGAACTTCTTGATCTCGTCGATCGCGATCGGGTCGTCCAGGTCGCCACGGGTGCAGGCGGACTCGCACTTGCGCGGGCAGATGCGGCCGCAGACCGCCGGGAAGGGATTCTCCGTCTTGATGAGCTCAAGGGCCTCGCGGTACTTGCCCTGGGCGGCGAGCTTGATGTAGCCCTGGATGCCGATGTGGGCCGGGCACTCGGCCTTGCAGGGGCTCGTGCCTCCCTCCACGACGACCTTGCGGTTCGTGCGGTACTCGAGGTTCCACTTGTCGGGGCCCCACTCGGTGTCGTAGGGAAGCTCGCGCTTCTTCTCCTTGGCCGGGGTCTTGGCGCAGATCTTCTGGCCGAGCCTCAGGGCGTTCGTGGGGCAGTTCTCCACGCATTCGCCGCAGGCCACGCACTTCTCCTTGTCGACCTCGGAGACGTAGTTCGAGCGCA
>DAINBW010000429.1:0-3159 GCA_036732745.1 Spirochaetales bacterium
GGAGACCTACAGGTCGGATTTCTCGTCCGACCGCTCCCACATGCGCGCGCACGACGGCTCCTGGCTCGTCCCCCCGCCGCCTTGGGAGGCGCCGGGCGGGGGCAGGCCCGCCAACCTCCTTGACTGGATCGACATGGAACTGCCCGCGCCCGGCCGAGTCCTGGATTTGTCGGGCCTAACGGCCTTCGCCGCGAAGGCCGAAGCGAGGAGCTTTTGAAGCGCATAACCTTTCTAGCCCTGCACGTCGAGGACTCTCCCGAGGCCCAGCCCCTCGGCGCCGCGTCGGTCGCGGCCGCCCTGCTGGCGCGGGACGGCGACCGGGACCGGCCGGCCTGGGAACCCCGCCTCGTGGAGGGCCTGGCCTCCGAAAAGGCCGAAGTCCTCGCCGCGCGCGTGCTGGCGACGCGCCCGGAGGCGGTGGGATTCTCCGCCTACGCCTGGAACCGCCGCCGCGTCGCGGAAGTCGCCGCGCTGCTCCGCGCCGGGGACCCGGACCTCCTCCTCTTCGCCGGAGGCCCCGAGCCCACGGCCGATCCCGGGCCCCTGCTCGCCGCCGGCGACCTCGATTTCGCGATCCGCGGCGAGGGCGAGAGCGCCACCATCCGCGCCCTCGAGGCCGCGGCGAAAGTCCCGCCCGGCGCGGGCGGAACGGGCGCCGCGGTCCGGGCGCGCGCGCTGGGTGACGCGTTGGCTGATATCCAGGGAGTCGCGCTCCCCGGCCGGACGGATGCGTCGCGTCGCGCGCCCGCGGAGGACCTTTCGAGCCTGCCTTCGCCTTGGCTCGCGGGCCTGCTCGATCCCGCCAAGCGCGGCGGCGCCCTCTGGGAGCTGACGCGCGGTTGTCCCTTCCGCTGCGCCTACTGCTACGAGGGCAAGGGCGAGACGGGCCTCCGCCGATTTCCCCGCGCGCGCGTCGAGGCCGAGCTCGAGCTCTTCGCCAAGGCGGCCGGGGCGTGCGGCGCGGAGATCCCGCAGGTCTTCGTCCTCGATCCCACCTTCAACGCCGACCGCGCGCGGGCGAAGGAGCTCCTCGCCCTCATCGAACGGCGCGGCGCGGGGATCCATTGGAAGTTCGAGGTGCGGGCGGAGTTCCTCGACCGCGAGCTGGCGCGCCGCTTCGCCTCGATCGACTGTTCCTTGCAGATAGGGCTCCAGAGCGCGGAGCCCGAGGTTTCCGCCAAGGTCGGCCGGAAGCTCGATCCCGCGGACTTCTCCCGCCGGATCGGCTATCTCAACGAGGCGGGCGCCGTTTTCGGCCTCGACCTCATCTACGGCCTCCCCGGGGACGATCCCGCCGGATTCGGGAGGAGCGTCGACTTCGCCCTCGGCCTCATGCCAAACCACCTCGACGTGTTTCCGCTCGCGGTCCTGCCGGGCACCGAGCTCGCGGAGCGCGCCGGCGAATACGGCCTGGCCGCCGATCCCGAGCCGCCCTACCTCGTAGCCTCGACGCCCGACTTCCCCGCCGAGGCGATGGCCCGCGCGGGGCGCCTCGCGGCCGCCTGCGACCTCTTCTACAGCCGCGGCCGCGCCGTGGCCTGGTTCCTGCAGGCGCTGAAGCCGCTCAAGGCGCGGCCCTCGGTTTTCCTGGCCCGCTTCGGGGAGAGCCTTGTGGCGACGCCCGGCGGGGCTTCCGCCGCGGCCGGCCTCTCGGGGACGGACATCGAGGGCCTGCAGCTGGCCTTCCTGGAAGGGGAGTACCGGGCGCGCGGCGCCGAGCGGCTGTTGCCCGCGTTGCGCGACATCGTCCGTTTCAACGGCGCCTGGGGCAGGGCCCTGGCGGAGGGGGCGCGATCCGAGCTCGACCTGGCCTACGATCCGGACGAGGTCCTCGGCCCGGCGGCGCTGGACCTCGCCGCCTTTGTCCGCGCGGCGCGGCCCAGGGCGACGCGGATCGCGGTGACGCCCGGACCCGGCGGCCCGAAGGTGGAGCGCCGCCGCGCCCGGCGTTGACGCGGCGCCGGCCCGCCCGGAGCGCGGAGCCGCCTTGGCTCGGCGCAGGCCCGGACTATCGCCGCTTGGCTCCGGGCGCCGCGAGGTCGTACTCCACCTTGTAGGCGCGGTCGCAACCCGAGGGGGGATCGCCCAACTCGGCGAAGGCCAGTCCCTCCGCTCCCTCGCACTGGTCCCGTACGGCTCCCGTGACGAGGATCTCCCAAGCCTTCGCGCGGTCCTCGCCGAGCTTGCTCGCGGCGTTCACCTCGGTGCCGTAGACGTCGGTGTCGCCGATCCGGAGCATCCTGCCGTAACCGAGGCCGACGCAGAGGAGGACCTTCTCCTCGTCGGGCTTGCCGGCGTCGTAGGCCGCCAGGGCGCGCTGCATCTCCACCGAGCAGCGCAGGGCCTTGTGCGCGTTGCGGAAGATCACGAGGAAGCTGTCGCCTTCGACCTTGAGGAGGAAGCCGTCGTGGTCCTCGATGATGGGCACGAGGAGCCGCTCGGACTCCTGGATGGTCTGCAGGAAGTGGATGATGCCGAACTCGGCGACGCGGCGCGAGAAGCCCGAGAGGTCGGTGAACATGACGCACCAGTCCTCGCCGAAGAGGTCCCAGATCCGCTCGTCGATGCGTTTCTTGTCCGCGCCCGGCATGAGCCGTTCGGCGATGAGTCTTTCCAGTCGGTCTTCGGAAGCGCTCGTGAAAATCGTTCTTCGCGTGCTCAACTCGTCCTCCTTGCGCAGCGCGCGCCTTGCGGCCGCGCGCGGCTATCAGTCTAGGCTCTCCGCCTCTCCGGCGCAACCGGCGTCGGACCAGAGGCTGCGGGCGCGGACCGCCTCCACGCCGTCGGGGCGCAGGATCGAATGGACAAAGCCGGGTTCCCCGCCGATCGCGGCGCCCCGCAGGACGACGTCGGCCGGGTACCGGGTTTCGGCGAGGAAATGCAGCTCCAGCCTGGACATGCGACTCGACGCGAGGACGGCCGGCGGCACGGCTTCGTAGAGCCATTCGACATAGCGGGAGTTGTTGACGTGGCCGTTCAGGTCCAGGTCGCTCGCCCGGACCTTGAGGAGGGTCTCCGCCGCTCCCGGAGGCGGCGGCGCCAGCTTGCCCGGTTCCCCGACGCCGGCGGTCCGGTCCGGATCATGCTCGCCGCGCCCGCCGTACTCGTCGAGGCGGACGGGGCGCCGCGTGCGGAGGTCTATGACGAACCAGACGCTCG
>DAINBW010000430.1:0-3154 GCA_036732745.1 Spirochaetales bacterium
CGCGGATTTCACCCTGTTCGCGGCCAAGGCCGAAGCCGAGTTGGCTTTCGCCGTCGCGCGTCTATCCGGCGGCGAAGTTACCCTGCCCCTGGCCTTTTCCTGGGACCTCGACGCCGAAGAGGGCTTCGCCGTCCGCGCCGGGTTGCGAGTCGCCTTCGACTGAAAGGCGCCGTCCGGAGCCTCAGCGCCCGTCGTCTTCCCCGCGGTCGGCGCCCTTCCCGGCGAGGCGCGACAATCCGCCGCCGGCCAGGGCCGCCGCGAGAAAGACGCCGGTTGCGGGCAACGCGAGGACGCCTCGGAAGGCGAGGAGGGGGAGGACGGCGGCCAGTGAGGCCGCGAGGAAGAGCGCGGTCCGGAGGAGGTGGCGGCGCCGCGCCTTGGCGTCGAGGCGGCCCGCCTTCGCCGCGAAGCGGACGAGGAGGAGGAGGGCCGGACCAAGGAGGCAGGCGAGGGTCAGGGCGGCGAGGCCTTCGGTTTTCATCGGCGCCTCCCCGCGCGCGGAAACAGGTTCCGGAGCGGCGAATCCGGCCGCCAGTCGAGGACCTCCATGCCGGCGTTGGCGAGCCGCGCGCGCAGCGTCGCGTACTCGAGCTCGAGGACGCGGCGCGCGGCCGCTTCGGGGCCGGCGCGCTTCGCGTCCCGCGCTCCGCCGGCGGCTCCGGCGTCGTCGTCGGCGGCGGCGAGCGGATCGGGCCGTAGGATCGTGACCGCGTAACCGAGGGCCGCCAGGCTCCGCAGGGGCTTCAGGTCCTCGCGGAGGAGGGGGCTCACGAGCAGGATCGAGGAGCGCGGCGGGAAGAGGCCGATGGGCAGGTTGTCGAAGCGCTCGAAGGCGGAATGGTCGCCGAGGCTCGCGCGGGCCGCCGCCAGGCGGATCTTTAGTCCCTGCTCGCGTCCGAGCCCCGGGGCGGTCCATTCCACCGTGGCGCCGTAGCTTAGGAAAGCCACGCGGTTCCCTCCCTCGAGGAGGACCCGCGCGAGGGCGGCGGCCGCGGCCACCGCCGATTCGAAGAGTCCGAGGCTGTCGTAGGCGCCGGAGCGGGCGTCCAGGATGACGCCGACGTCGACCGCGCGCTCCTCCTCGAAGACGTTGACGACGCCCTGCCCCCAGAGCGCCTCGGCCCGCCAGTTGAGGCTCCGCAGGGGATCTCCCGGCGCGTATTCGCGCGTGCCGGCGAAGTCGGTGCCGCAGCCCCGCCGCCGGGCGCCGCTCCTGCCCGCGAAGGCGCGCGCGGCCGCGGCGGCAAGGAGCGGGTCCGGCGGCGAGAGGGGGCGCGGCTCCGCGACGAGGATCGAGTCGCAGGGGATCCGGGCGCGCGTCCGCGTCGCGGCGAAGGGATCGCCGGCCGACGCGAGGAGGGGGCCGAAGCGATGGACGCCGCGCGGGAAAACGGCGCGATAGGCGAACTCGGCCGTCGCTCCCGCCTCGAGGCTGCCCATCCAGCGGGGCTCGCCCGAGGCCGGCGTCGCGCCGGCGGGAAGCGTCTCCTCCAGGAGGAGCTCGTCGAGCCGCGGCCCCTCGTTCCTGATCGCCAGCCGCACCTCGACCTCGACGCCCGCGGCCGCGAAGGCGGGAAGGCGGCGCTCCGCGGAAAGGACGGGTCGCGGGGGGCTTTGCCAAAGGCCGAGCGCCGCCCAGGCCGCGAAGGGCAGGGCAGCGGCGAACCAAGCCCCGTCCGCGAAGGCGAGGCCCGCCGCGGCCAGGAGGAGGGCCAGGGCGAAGGCGGACGCGCGCCAGGGGCCGGGGCCCGCGGGCTCCGCGGCGTTCCCGGGCGCCGGCCGCGGCGTTTCCATCCCTAGGCCTCCGCCTTCGGCACGGGCACCGCGTCGATGGCCTGCCGCACGACGTCGGCGACGAGGGTCTCCGCCGCCCAGACCTCCGGCTTCAGGATGACGCGGTGGATGAGCGCCTCGAAGGCGCAGTCCTTGACGTCGTCGGGAAGGACGTAGCTACGGCCGTCCTGGATGGCGCGGGCGCGGGCCAGCTTCACGAGGGCCAGGGAGGCGCGGGGGCTCGCGCCCACGGCGACGCGGGGCGCCTCTCTCGTCGCGCGGGCGAGCGATACCGCATATCGCGCCACGGAAGGATCGACGTGGACCGCCTCCGCGGCAGCGACGAGCGCGTTGAAGCCGGCCTCGCCGCAGACGGCCTCGATCGGGACCTCCTCGACTCCGCGCCGCGCCCGCCGCATCACGAGCTCGAGCTCGTCCTCCGCCGCGGGATAGCCGATCTCGAGCTTGGCGATGAAGCGGTCGAGCTGGGCCTCGGGCAGGGGGAAGGTGCCCTCGTACTCGATGGGATTCTGCGTGGCGATCACCATGAAGGGGCGGGGCAGCGCGAGGGTCCGGCCCTCGAGGGTCGCCTGCTTCTCCTCCATCGCCTCGAGGAGTGCCGACTGGGTCTTGGGCGGCGCGCGGTTCACCTCGTCCGCGAGGACGAAGTTCGCGAAGATCGGCCCCTCGAGGAGGCGGAGGGAGCCGTCCTTCCGGTCGAGGACATAGGCGCCCGTGATGTCCGCGGGCAGGAGGTCGGGCGTGAACTGGATGCGCTTGAAGCCGCAGCCGAAGGCCCGCGCGAAGCTCCGCGCCGCGAGGGTCTTGGCGAGGCCCGGCTTGTCCTCGATGAGGACGTGGCCGCCGGCGATCGCCGCGGAGAGGAGCCGCTCCAGGAAGGGGCGCTTGCCGACCACCGCCTTCTCGACCTCGTCCAGGACCCGCGCGCAAAGCCGGGCGGCCTCGTCGGGGCGGAGCCCGCCAGCGGCCTCCCTTGCGGCGGCCTCCCGCGCGGCGGCCTCCCGCGCGGCGGACTTCGCCGCCTGGGCCTCTTCATCGTTCGTCATCGTCAGCTCCTTTGCGGGCCAAGCCCCGCTTCGTCACGAGTCCCCGAGGTCGTCGAGGGCTTCGTTGAAGCGTTGGGCGAAATCGTCGTCGTTCCCGCCGGTTCCGCGCCGGCGCTCCCGGGCCAACCAGTCCGTGGCCAGGAAAGCCTGGAGGCGCGGCGGAAAGCCGGCCCCGCCCGACTCCACGGCGGCGCGCGCTCCCGCCTCGTCCAGGCCGCGGCGGAGCGCGGCGCGGTCGCGCGCCAGGGCGCGGAGGCGTTCCGCCGCGAGGTCCCGGGCGTAGGGTCGGCGCCCGGCCCTCGCCAGGAGGTCCG
>DAINBW010000431.1:0-3150 GCA_036732745.1 Spirochaetales bacterium
GCGGGCCTATGTCCTCGACATGTTCCCCTATCCCTCCGGGGCCGGCCTCCATGCCGGCCATGTGGAGAACTACACGATCACGGACATGTACTGCCGATACCTCAGGATGAAGGGCCACAACGTCCTCCACCCCATGGGCTTTGACGCCTTTGGCCTCCCGGCGGAAAACTACGCGATCAAGACTGGGACCCACCCCCGGGTGACCACCCAGGCCAACGTGGACAACTTCCGCAAGCAGATCAAGTCCATGGGCTTCCTCTACGACTGGGAAAGGGAGATCTCCACCACCGACGTCGAGTACTACAAGTGGACCCAGTGGATCTTCCTCCAGCTCTACAAGCGGGGCCTGGCCTACGAGTCCGACATGCCGATCAACTGGTGCCCCTCCTGCAAGACAGGCCTCGCGAACGAGGAGGTCGTGGACGGGGAGTGCGAGCGCTGCCACACCAAGGTGACGCGGAAGAAGCTCCGCCAGTGGGTCCTCAAGATCACCGCCTACGCCGATCGCCTCCTCGCCGACATCGACAAGGTGGACTGGCCGGAGCCGATCAAGCAGATGCAGCGGAACTGGATCGGCCGCAGCGAGGGCGCCACGGTGCGCTTCGCCGTGGACGGGACGGGCGACCTCATCGAGGTCTTCACCACCCGGCCCGACACCCTCTTCGGCGCGACCTACATGGTCCTGGCGCCCGAGCACGCCCTCGTCCCCAAGATCACCTCCGCCGCCCATCGCGCCGCCGTGGAGGGCTACGTCGAGGCCGCCGCGCGCAAGAGCGACCTCGAGCGCACCGACCTCGCCAAGGACAAGTCCGGCGTCTTCACCGGCGCCTACGCCCTCAACCCGGTCAACGGCAAGCGCATCCCGATCTGGATCTCCGACTACGTCCTCGCCTCCTACGGCACGGGCGCCATCATGGCCGTGCCCGCGCACGACGGCCGCGACTGGGACTTCGCCAAGAAGTTCGGCCTGCCGATCGTCCAGGTCGTCGCGCCGGAGGGCAGCGTCGAGGCGAAAATCGGCTCTTGCTCCGACGAGCCGCCCGCCTGCACCGAGGCCGACGGCGTCGCGATCAACTCCGGGCAGTTCACCGGCATGCCGACGAGCGAGACCAAGAAGGCCATGACGAAGTGGCTCGAGTCCCAGGGCCTCGGCAAGCTCGCGGTGAACTACAAGCTCCGCGACTGGCTCTTCAGCCGCCAGCGCTACTGGGGCGAGCCGATGCCCCTCGTGCACTGCGAGAAGTGCGGCGTCGTGCCCCTGCCGGAGTCGGAGCTGCCCCTCCTCCTCCCCGAGGTGAAGAGCTACGAGCCCTCCGGCACCGGCGAGAGCCCGCTCGCCAACATCCCCGAGTGGGTGAACACGAAGTGCCCGAAGTGCGGCGGCCCCGCGCGCCGCGAAACGAACACGATGCCCCAGTGGGCCGGCTCCTGCTGGTACTACCTCCGCTACATCGATCCGCGGAACGCGGCCTCCTTCGTCGACCGGGCCAAGATGGACTACTGGATGCCCGTCGACCTCTACGTCGGCGGCGCGGAGCACGCCGTCCTCCACCTCCTCTACGCGCGCTTCTGGCACAAGGTCCTCTTCGACCTCGGCCTCGTCAACTCCGACGAGCCCTTCACCCGCCTCGTGAACCAGGGCCAGATCCTGGGCACCGACGGCCAGCGCATGTCCAAGTCGCGCGGCAACACGGTCAATCCCGACGACTACATCGCCGAGTGCGGCGCCGACGCGCTCCGCGTCTTCATCATGTTCATGGGCCCCATCGAGGCGGAGAAGCCCTGGTCCACCGCGGGCCTCACGGGCGTCGTGCGCTTCCTCGAGCGCTGCTGGGCCCTGGGCGAGAAGCCCGTTGTCGAGGGGGCGGGCGAGCCCGCCCTCGTGAAGCTCCTCCACAAGACGGTGAAGAAGGTGTCCGCCGACTCCGGCACGATGAACTACAACACCGCGATCTCGCAGATGATGGTTTACTCCGCCGAGCTCGCCAAGCTCGAGAGCCTGCCCCGCTCCCTCTGCGAGCCCCTCGTCCTGATGCTCGCGCCCTACGCGCCCCATCTCGCGGAGGAGCTCTGGGAGAAGCTCGGCCACAAGGCCGGGCTCGCCGCCGCCTCCTGGCCGACCTACGAGGAGGCCCTCTGCGTCGACGACGAGAAGGAAATCGTCGTCCAGGTCAACGGCAAGATCCGCGAGCGCTTCCAGGCCGCGGCCGGCATGCCTGAGGCCGAGCTCGAGGCCAAGGCGCGGGCCTTCCCGAAGGTCCAGGAATGGATCGCCGGCAAGGAGATCGCCAAGGTCATCGTCGTCAAGGACAAGCTCGTCAACATCGTCGTGAAAGGTTAGGCGCCCTCCCCCTCGGGGGGGCGGATGCGGACTCGCGACGGGAGCCTGAAGGGGCTTCCGGAGCGGGTCTTTTTTTTGCCCGCTCGGCGGGGGTGCCGCAGGGCGGCCGCACATCCGGCTTAGAAGGCGCCGCGCGCGGCCGGCGCCGCGGCCCCGCGAAAAATACGCCAAAACGGCGAAAACCTGCTATACTGGGCCCTCGAATTCATCGATGGCGGGACCCTTGGTTCCGCTGTCTCGGAGTGGCAAGGAAATGAAGACTCGTTCGACTTCCGGGCTGTCCGTTTTCGGACGGCTTCTCCTGCTAAGTTCCGTCGTGTTCCTGGCGTTCATCCTGCTGCTCCTTGTCTCTTTCCGGTCCTTCAGGTCCTTCGAAGACGAGATCGGCAAGATCCAAAACTTCTACGGCGCCCTGAGCCGCGGCTCGGGGGACGCCGAGCGCAACGCCTATGCCGTCCAGGTGGCGCTCTACCGCGCCTTCGGGCTCATCGACGCGGGGTATGAAAAGAACGACGTGGACCTGGTCCTCGACGAGGCGACGAGTCTCCTCGCGGCCAGCCGCAACGCGGTCTCGCAGCTGCTCATGATCGACGTCCCCGACGAGAAGATGGCGGCCCAGATATTGTCGGTGTCGAAGTCGACGGAAACCTACGCCGAGGTGGCGGAACGCCTCGTGGCCGGTTCGGCCGAAAGCCCGGAGGCGGCCTTTGCCCTGATGCGCGAGGCCGAGGCGGGCTTCGAGGGCCTGTCCCGCTCGCTCTCCGACCTCAACAGCACCCTCGTGCTGGCCGGCGACGAGGTCTACGAAC
>DAINBW010000432.1:0-3126 GCA_036732745.1 Spirochaetales bacterium
GACGAGCCGGGACCGGCCGCGCGCGGCGGGGGGATTCCGCCGCGCCCCGGGTCTCATTCGGCGGCGGGCGGGGGCGGCGCCAGGGGCGCCTCTTCCGGCGAGGAGCCGGGAGCGTAGCGCACGAGGGGCGGCGCCGCGGGCGAGGCCCAGGCCTCCTCGAGGCCGTCGATCAGGCGCCAGGCCTCCTCGGCCTCGTCGAAGCGGATGAAAAGGGTCGAGTCGCCGGCCATCGCGTCCGCGATGAGGCGCTCGTAGGCTTCGGGGAAGTAATCGGTGTTGCGCTCGCGATAGGCGAAGCGGAGGTCGCCGCGCTTCAGGCCCGCCGTGCCCGGCACCTTCGAGTTGAAGGATAGCCAGAGCCCCTCCTCGGGCTGGATCCGCACGACGAGGCTGTTCGGCTCGAGCTTGTCGCGGCAATAGCCCGCGAAGAGGGTCTCGGGCGGGCGCTTGAAGTGGACGCGGATCTCGCTCGCCTGCCGGTCCAGGGCCTTGCCCGTCCGGAGGATGAAGGGAACGCCGGCGAAGCGCCAGTTGTCCACCTCGATGCGCAGGGCCGCGTAGGTTTCCGTGGTCGACGAGGAGGCCACCTTGGCCTCGGCGAGGTAGTCGGGCAGCCGCGTGCCGTCCGCCGCCGCGCCGCCCAGGTACTGGCCCCGGACGGAGCGCTCGGCGAGTTCCTCGAGGCCGTATTCCGGGATCGACTTCAGCACCTTCACCTTTTCCTCGCGGATCGACTCCGGATCGAGGGTCGCGGGCGGCTCCATCGCCGTCAGGCAGAGGAGCTGGACGAGGTGGTTTTGCAGCATGTCGCGCGCCGCGCCGGCCCGGTCGTAATAGCCGCCACGGCTGCCGATGCCTCCCGTCTCGAGGACGTCGATCTCGACGCGCTCGACGTGGCGGCGGTTCCAGAGGGGCTCGAAGACGGAGTTGGCGAAGCGGAAGTAGAGGAGGTTCTGGACGGTTTCCTTGCCGAGATAGTGGTCGATGCGGAAGATGTCCCGCTCCGCGAAGCAGTCCTGGAGGAGGCGGTTGAGCTCGTGGGCGCTGCGGCGATCGGTGCCGAAGGGCTTTTCCACGACGAGGCGGCGCCAGGGGCCCGTCTCTTCGGGATCGCTGCCGGCCGTGCCGAGTCCCGCCTCCGCCAGGCGGCGGGCGACGAGGCCGAACTGGTCGGGCGCGACCGCCAGATAGAAGAGGGCGTTCCGGGCTCCGCCGGGAGCGCCGAGGCGGGCCGCGAGCCGGGCGTAGGCCGCCGGATCGTCGAGGTCGCCCTGGTGGTAGGCAATGCGGGACGCGAGGCCTTCCCAGACCGCCGGGTCAATGCCGGTGTGCGAGTGCTTGGCCGCGGCCGCGCGGAGTCCCTCCCGGAAGGCTTCGTCGGAAAGGGGGCGCCGCGCGAAACCGAGCACGGCGCTCTCGGGGTGGAAGAGGCCGTTGCGCGCGAGGTTGTAGAGGGCGGGGACGATCTTGCGGTGGGTCAGGTCGCCGGTCGCGCCGAAAACGACGACGAGGGCCGGCTCGACGGGCTTGCGGTCCGCGTCGAGGTCGCAAAAGGCGGAGGCTGGGCTCTTCTCGATCATGCGCTACCTTCGCTCCCTTCCGGCGCCCCGCCGCCATCCGCTATACTCGCGATTGGACACGCGAGCATGATACCGGAACGACGGAGGTGATTCCATGGGCCCCATCGAGACTATCGGCATGATTCCACAAAATCTCGAGGAACTCTTCCCTCCGGGCCTCTCCCCCGACCGGCGCGCCCGGGCGCGCACCCTCTTCCTCAAGAAGCTGTCGCTCTCGGCCCACCGCTTCTACGGCGGCAAGATGCAGACGCTGCCGCGCTGCGCCCTACCCTCCCGCGACTGGCTCGACGTTTGGTACACCCCCGGCGTCTCCGCGGTCTCGACGACGATCCGCGACGCGCGCCTCGGCCGCCGCGCCGCCGGCGCGGCCGGCCCCGGCGGCGCGGCGGGCGCGGCGGAAGACCCCTCCTTCGAGCTCAGCATGCGCGGCAACACCGTCGCCGTCGTCTCCGACTCGACGCGCGTCCTCGGCGACGGGGACTGCACGCCCGCGGGCGGCCTCGGCGTGATGGAGGGCAAGGCCTTCCTGATGAAATACCTGGGCGGCGTGGACGCCGTGCCCCTCTGCGTCGACTCGCGGCTCGGCGCGGCGGAGCCCGACCCGGACAACCTCATCCGCTTCGTACGGATGGTCCAGCATTCCTTCGGCGCGGTCAACCTCGAGGACATCTCCCAGCCGAACTGCTTCCGCGTTCTCGACGAACTGCAGGACTGCGAGATCCCCGTCTGGCACGACGACGCGCAGGGCACCGCCGCCGTCACGCTGGCCGGCCTCCTCAACGCCCTCGGTCTCGCGGGCAAGGAGCTGGCCAAGGCCAAGATCGTCCTCCTCGGCGCGGGCGCCGCCAACTCGACCATCGCGCGCTTCATCCTGGCCGACGGCGGCGATCCGGAGCGCCTCATCCTGGCGGACCGCGACGGCTGCCTCCACGCCGGCCGGGCGGACCTTGAACGCGACCCGCGCGCCTACCGCCAGTGGGAACTCGCGCGCGCCACCAACCCGAAGCGCGTCGCCTCCGTCGAGGAGGCGATCCGCGGCGCCGACGCCCTCGTCGCCCTGTCCGCGCCGGGCCCCGACACGGTGAAGGGCTCCTGGATCGCCTCGATGGCCGGGCGCGCCGTCGTCTTCGCCTGCGCGAATCCCGTGCCGGAGATCTGGCCCCACGCGGCCAAGGAGGCCGGCGCCTTCATCGTGGCGACCGGCCGCGGCGACTTCCCGAACCAGGTCAACAACTCGGTCTGCTTCCCCGGACTCCTGAAGGGCGTCCTCCTCGCGCGCGCGACGCGCGTCACCGACGGGATGGCCATCGCCTCGGCCCACGCCCTGGCGGACTTCGCCGCGGCGCGCGGCATCGATCCCGAAAACATCATGCCGACGATGGAGGAGACCGAGGTCTTCCCGATCCAGGCCGCGCGCGTCGCGGAGGAAGCCAGGCTGGCCGGACTGGCTCGGCGCCAGATAACGCGCGAAGAGGCCTACGGCCGCGCCAAGGCCGACGCCGAGGCCGCGCGCGCCCTCTTCAGGCGCATGCAGGAGGAAGGCTTC
>DAINBW010000433.1:0-3126 GCA_036732745.1 Spirochaetales bacterium
CGGGAACCCTTCCTCTCTATTCCATTGACATCACCGGCAAGCAGATGTTGGATTATGATGTCAATCTGTATCTTTCGTACCACCTCTTCGGAGGGCGCGCCTTCCTTGATCCCTTCGGTGAACTCGGATTCGGCATGATCGCCACCACCTTCGGCTCCGAAGCCGACCAGGCGATGATTCCGTGGGATGGTCCGCTCTTTGGAAGCGCCTATTGGTATGGCGCGCTTGGCCTTGGACTCAATCTTGGCGGTATCGGAATTTTTGGCAAGTTTTCCTACAACAATTTTATCCCTACCCCTGTTTCGGCTGACTTTACGGCCGGATCGGGATTCACCGGTTCGACGGAGATTCCGGGGTATGGCTATGATCCTGTTCTCTTCCCCAACGGCTACCTCCCCAAATTCCGCGTCACCTTCGGCGTGAAGCTCATCCTCTAGCCTCGGATCCTCGCCACCGTATACTTCGGGCCGCCCGTTTTGGGCGGCCCGTTTTGCTATTTGAACCACACGTTTCAGGCTTGACGACCTTTTAAAAGCGGTTGTATAAGGAATGCTGCACAGCGCTCCTTTCATCTCTCGCCCGACCCCTAGAGGAGGAATCATGGCCCTCGGCAACAAGTACGGTACCCACCGCGTCATCGAACCCGCCGGCGCGATGCCCCAGACCGCCCAGCGCATCAACAACGACATGTCCGTCGTCTACGATAACGAGATTCTCGTCGACGTCATCGCCCTCAACATCGACTCCGCGTCCTTCACGCAGATCGAGGACGAGGCCAAGGGCGACATCGAGAAGATCAAGGCGACGATCATGGGCATCGTCGCGAGCCGCGGCAAGCAGCAGAACCCCGTGACGGGCTCCGGCGGCATGCTCATCGGCAAGGTCGCGAAGATCGGCTCCGCGCTCAAGGACCGCGACCTCAAGGTCGGCGACAAGATCGCCTCCCTCGTGTCGCTTTCCCTCACGCCCCTCAACATCAAGAAGATCAACAAGGTCCACCCCGAGATCGACCGGGTCGAGGTCGAGGCCCAGGCCATCCTCTTCGAGTCCGGCATCTACGCCAAGCTCCCCACCGACATGGACGAGGGACTGGCCCTCGCCGCCCTCGACGTCGCGGGCGCCCCGGCCCAGACCGCCAAGCTCGTCAAGCCCGGCGACACCGTCCTCATCCTCGGCGCGGGCGGCAAGTCCGGCATGCTCTGCTGCTACGAGGCCATGAAGCGCGTCGGCCCGACCGGCCGCGTCATCGCCAACATCCACTCCGAGCGCTCGCGCAAGGTCCTCGAGGAGCTCAAGCTCTGCCACGAGATCGTGGTCGCCGACGCCACCAAGCCCCTCGACATCCTCGAGGGCACCCTCCGCGCCAACCGCGGCCGCGAGATCGACGTCTGCATCAACTGCGTCAACATCCAGGGCACGGAGATGGCCTCCATCCTCCCCGTCCGCGACGACGGCATCGTCTACTTCTTCTCCATGGCCACGAGCTTCACCCGCGCGGCCCTCGGCGCCGAGGGCATCGGCAAGGACGTGACGATGATCATCGGCAACGGCTACACCAAGGACCACGCCGAGATCACGCTCTGGGAGCTTCGCGAGAATCCCCAGCTCCGCAAGGTCTTCGAGGAGCTGTACGTAAAGTGACCCAAGGCGTCCGGGCGTCCTTTCCTTGAAGGGGCCCGGGCGCGCAGCAAGAGGCGGGAGAGCGGCGAGCCGGCGCGCGTCATTGGCGCCGGCGGGGGCAGTCCGTTCTCCTCGCCGGCCGCGATCGGCCGGCCGCCGGCCGCGAAGAAGCCGGCGACAGCCCTCGGTAATGTACGTGATCGGGCGGATCGCGCCGTGGCGCGATGATCCGCCCCTCGCCCGGGGGCTCCCCGTCCCCGGCGCGGCGCCGCCGCGCGGCCTGCCCCCTTTCCCGGGGAGCCGCCGGAGGGCGCTGGTACAAGGAGGCCGGGCCCCCAGGGCCCGGTGGAGGGACGAGACCCTCCTTCCCTCCTCCCGAGAGGATCCCGACGCATGACGGCTCCCTTCACCGAGCTCCGTCCCGACGCGCGTCCGCCGTTCTCCGGCGCCGCGCGGCCCGCCCTGGGCGCGACCCCGCGCCGCCGCGGCGCGACCCCGCGATCCCTCGACATCCCGAGCACCCCACCCCGCGAAGTAGGAGAGTGATATGCTGAACGGCAAGATCGTGATCACCTGCGCCTGCACCGGCGCCGAGACGACGAAGGAGCAGAATCCCGCCCTTCCCATCAGCCCCGAGGAGGTCCAGAAGGCCGCCGTCGAGGCCCGGGAGGCCGGCGCGGCCATCCTCCACCTCCACGTGCGCACGCCCGAGGGCAAGCCCACGCAGGACCCCGCGCGCTTCAAGGAGGTCATCGACGCGATCCGCCGCAAGACGGACATCGTGATCGAGATCACCACGGGCGGCGCGGTGGGCGACACCGCCGAGGAGCGTCTCCGGCCGGTGGCCCTTCTCGAGCCCGAGATGGCCAGCCTGGACTGCGGCACGGTCAACTTCGGCGACGAGTACATCGTCAACGACCTCCCGACGATGCGCGCCTTCGCCGCGGAGTTCCGCGCCCGCAAGGTCCGCCCGACCCTCGAGTGCTTCGACCTCGGCCACGTCTACGCGAGCCGGATCCTCCTCAAGGAAGGCCTCATCGAGGCGCCGCTGCACTACGGCTTCGTGATGAACGTGCCCGCGGCGCTGCCCTACTCGGTGCCGAACCTCCAGGCGATGATCGACGCCCTCCCCGAGGGCGCCGACTTCACGGTGATGGGCATCGGCCGCTCCTCGCTTCCCGCGCAGTTCGGCGCCATCGCGACCGGCGGCTGGATCCGCGTCGGCTTCGAGGACAACGTGTTCTTCTCCAAGGGCGTCCTCGCCAAGTCGAACGCCGAGCTCGTGGAGCGCGCCGCGCGCATCGCCCACGAGGCCGGCCTCGCCCCCGCGACGCCCGACGAGGTCCGTCAGTACCTCAAACTCCGCGGCTAAGGAGCCAGTCATGCACGAATATCCGTCTTTCGACTACAAGCGCATTCCCCTCTACAAGGACGTCCCGCAGTCGGACTGGAACGACTGGCACTGGCAGATGAAGAACAACATCAAGGACGTCGAGACCCTCGCCA
>DAINBW010000434.1:0-3115 GCA_036732745.1 Spirochaetales bacterium
GATGTCGTAGACGACGTCGCGGGCGAGCTTTTGGATGTCGACGTAGGTGCTCGTCGTGATCTCGCCGCCGATGAGGACCATGCCCGTGGTCGCGTAGCATTCGCAGGCGACGTGGGACTCGGGGTCGTCGGCGAGGCAGGCGTCGAGGACGGCGTCGGAAACCTGGTCGCAGAGCTTGTCCGGATGGCCTTCGCCGACGGACTCCGAGGTGAAGAGGGAACGTTTGTCTTTCATGCTAGTCTCCTTGCGCGAGCGGAGGCGCCGGAGCGGGAGCGGACGGACGGTTGAACGCGGCTGACCACGAGGGGCCTCCTTTTTAGCGTGCATTTCTTGACCGCCCGCAATAGGGAACAACTCGGCGGTACGGCCCGCCGCGCGACGCGCGTCGGAACCGTGTCTCTACTATCGTGAATAGCGCGGCGAGGATCAAGGGGGCCGGGGATTGAAGGCGGGGGGCGAGGTATACTACCTGGCATGACGAGAAGAACCTGGAGACGGTCCGCCGGGACGGCCTTTGCCCCGGCCGGGGTCCCGGCCGCGGTGCCGGCCTTGGCCCTGGCGCTCTTTCTCGGCGCGGCGGCCTTCGCCGAGGCGCCCCTCGCGGCGGCGAAGCCCAAGGAGGCGCGGGCCAGGGTGGCCGCGGCGGTCCGGAGCGAGCTCGGCGCGCCCTATCTGTACGGCGGCGTCGACGAAAAGGGTTTTGACTGCTCGGGACTCGTCTTCCGGGTCTATGCCGATGCCCTGGGCGCGGCCCTGCCGAGGACGGCGCGCTCGCTCTACTCCTATGTCGAACGCATCGAGCGGGGGGCCCTCCAGCCCGGCGACCTCGTGTTTTTCGACACGACGGGACCGCTGGCCCACGTCGGGGTCTATGTCGGCGAGGGGCGCTTTATCCACGCCGCCTCCGAGGGGCCGCGCCCCGGCGTCATCGAGTCGGAGCTCGCCGAGGCGTATTGGGCCCGCAGCTACGCGGGCGCGGGCCGGATCCTCGTGCCGGCCGAGTACCTGGGTCTGGTCCTGCGCGCCGCCTTCGGCCCGAGCTTCGGAACCGGGCCCTTCGCGCGTGGCGCCGCCGGCGCCGCGGGACTGAGTTACCGCGCCTTCGGGCTGGACTTCGGCCTCGAGGCGCGGCCGGAATACGACGCGACCCTGCGGGCCGGGCGCCTCCCCCTGGTCCTGACGGTCGGGCTGGACCGGAGCCTGCGCGTCTTTGCCGGGCCGGCGCTGACCATCGGCTCGCCGCGCCTTGAACCCGCCGCGGGAACCGGCGCGGGAACCGCCCGCGCCTACCACGCCGAGGGCGGACTCCTCGCCACTGCCGGCATAACCTGGACGCCCCTCCGCTTCAGCGCCGGCGGCCTCGATTGGGGGCTGTATGCCGAGGTCGTCTACAACCGCTATGTCGCGGACGCGGGCCAAGCCGTCGACGCGGTGGCCGATCTCCGGGCGCGCGTCCGGGCGGGCGCGGGCATCAGCGCCCGATTCGGGTTCTAGCGCGGGCTTGCCGGAGGGTCCCGCGCGCCGGGCGAGGCCCGCGGGACGCGGAGGGCGGGGTGCGGTCGGCGGGGCGCCCCGGGGCCGAAGGACGTGGCGTCGGTCCCGCCGATCGGCTCAAGGGAACAGCTGGCCCAGGGGCGGCAATTCCGGTTTGTAGACCATAAAGGCAAAGACGACGCCCAAGGGCACGACTCCCGCCAGGGAGATCCACCAGCGCAGCTTGAGGAGGCGGGTGAGTTCCGCGGGAATGGTGGCGTCTTCCGGATAGAGCCCGGCGACGAGCTTCTTCACGCGGTATTGGGTCGGGATGTCGCTCACGATCCAGAACAGGCCGGAAAGCAGGAACAAAACGAAGGCCCAGGACAACCAGCCGATCTGCCACAGGTCGCCCAGGATCACGGAGAGCATCACGCCCGAGCCGACGGAGACGATGATCAGCGGCGAGGAAAAGCGGGCGTCCAACCACGACACGGTGGCGTAGGTATGGAGGAAGACTTCCTTGCGTCCCGACGCGAGGCTTCTCGATTCCCAGAGCATGCCGACCACCGCGTTGCCGAAGAACAGGGTGACCGAGACGACGTGGATGAAGAGGGCATGGGCGAAAAAGGCCGGCTGGTCCAGCAGGGCCGAGATCTTCGCCGGGAAAAAAAGGGCAAACAGCAGCATTCCGGCCATGACGGCGAGGAAGCCAAGGAGGATATGTTTGGTCTTCATGCTTAGCCATGGGAACATAGTCCGCGCCGCAAGGCAACCGAAAATTTCCGCAGCAGGGGGTGATGTTTAAAATGCAGGGTTCTTTTCGCCTTTGCGCATAATCGAAAAGTAAGGCTATAATCCCCCTAGTCTTTTGAGCGGAGGGCCGCATGGTCGCCAAGGAACGCTATATCCTCGCCCTGGACCAGGGAACCACCTCGTCCCGGGCCATACTCTTCAACAAATCCGGTCTCATCATCGGGGTGAAGCAGATACCCTTTACGCAGATTTTCCCGAGGCCGGGTTGGGTCGAGCACGACCCCGAGGAAATCTGGTCCACCCAGCTCGAGGCGGCCCGCGGCGCGATCGAGGCCGCCCAGATCGAGAGCGACCAGATCGAGGCCGTCGGCATCACGAACCAGCGCGAGACGACGGTGCTCTGGGACCGCGCGACCGGGAAGCCGGTGCACAACGCGATCGTCTGGCAGTGCCGGCGCTCCGCCGACATCTGCCAGGAGCTCCGCGCCCTCGGCCTCTCCGCGATGGTGCGGGAAAAGACGGGCCTCGTCCTCGATCCGTATTTTTCCGGCACCAAGCTCATGTGGCTCTTCGCCGAATATCCCGAGCTTCGCCGCCGCGCCGAAAAGGGCGAGCTCATGTTCGGCACCGTGGACTCCTGGCTCATCTACAAGCTGACCGGCCGGCACATGACCGACCCGACGAACGCGAGCCGCACCCTCCTCTTCAACATCAAGGAGGGGACGTGGGACGAGGAGCTCCTCAAGGTCTTCAACATCCCCGCCGCCATCCTGCCTGAGGTGGCGCCGAGCTCCTCGAACTTCGGCACGCTCCGGAAGGAGCTCCTCGGCGTGGCGGCGCCGGTGACGGGCTGCGCGGGCGACCAGCAGGCGGCCCTCTTCGGCCA
>DAINBW010000435.1:0-3111 GCA_036732745.1 Spirochaetales bacterium
ACCGCGGGATACTCCGACTTGAGGACCTGGGGCCGCTCGTAGAAAAACTCGCAGGCCACGGCAAAGAACTCGTCGGGCGACTCGGCGGCGTAGGGATCAATGCGCGGCCCGCCCGAACGGCGGAGGCGCCCCCTCCGCGGCTTCCTGGAAGCGGGCGACTCCAGCCGGGCGCGCAGGTCCGCGAAAGCCTCGCCGAAGGCCTTTTGCCAGGCGCGGGGATCCATGTCGCGGTGGAGGGGCGGCGAGCCGTCGTAGTCCCCGTTCCTCCCGTCGAGCTTGTGCGCCATCTCGTGGATGACGACGTTGTAGCCGTCGCCCCAGCCAGAAGCCTCGACGTCGACGCGGGAAAGCGCCACGGGGCCGAGGTCGAAGGCCTCGCCGGAAAATTCGTCGTCGTACTCGTGCACGACGCCCGCCTCGTCGTAGTCCTTTTTCTTCACGGCGTATTCCCGCGGCGTCACGATGATGGTGACCCAGTCGCGGTACCAGTCGAGCCCCCCGGGCAGGCCGAGGAGGGGCAGGCAGGCCTGCGCCGCCACGGACACGCGGAACTCCTCGTCCAGCGCCACGCCGCCCACCGGATCGAAGCGCTTCTCCTCCAGGAAAGCGGTCGCCAATTCGCGGAGCCGGATCGCGTCGGCGCTTCCGAGCCAGCGGAAGATGCGGTGTTCCTTGATCGCCCAGTCCCAGAGCTCGTCCGGGATCGGCGATTCGAGGAGGGCGCGGCGGCGGCGGCGTTCGCGGAAGGCGGCTAGAAGTCCCATGGGGCGAGCATAGACCGCGGGGCCGGCCGCCGTCGAGGGGCGGCGCTCCCCGCGGGCCGGCGGCGTTCCCGGCGGGCCGGCGGCGCCCGCGCCCGCCCGATCCCGGCGGCCGGGGCGCGCCCGGCCCCGGAGCGCGAAAGTTAGGCGGCGGAGGCGGCCGCGGCCCGGCGCTTGCCGGTCCCGGATCCCGAGAGTTAGGCGGCGGAGCCTTCCGCCGCGCGGCGCTTGCCGGTGGCGGTCGCCGCGACGATGCAGAGCAGGGCGATCGCGGCGAAGATGAGGAAGGCCGAGCGGAGTCCGGGCTCGCCGCCGCCGGAGGAGGAGATGACGGCGCCGACCGCGGCGCCGCCGATCAGCATGCCCGCGCTCGACTCGAGGGTCGCGAGCCCCTGGGCGGCGCTGCGGTCCTCGGGCGCGGCCTCCTCCAGGAAGACATAGCGGATCGGCGCGCCGAGCATCGCGGAGAGTCCGACGCCGCCGAGGAGCTGGGCCGCCAGGAAGAGCCGGAGGGGACTCCCCGTCCAGCCGAGGCCGGCCATGCCGACCGCCAGGAGGATGGAACCGCCGCCGATCACGGCCCGCGGTCCGACCTTGTCGAGGAGCCTGCCGGAGGTCGGCGCGCCGATCGTCATGCCGAGCACGAAGGGCAGCATGAAGAAGCTGGAGCGCTCGACCGGGATTCCGTAGCCGGCCGCGGCGAGCTGGGCGAGATAGGCGCCCGCGAGCTCGACGACGCCGGCGGCGAAGCTGACGACGGAGGCGGCCAGGAGCCGCGGCGAGGACAGGAGCCTGATCGGCACGATCGGGAGGGAGGCGCGCCTTTCGATGAGGACGAGGGGGACAAAGAGGAGGAGCCCCGCGAGGATGAAAAGCCCCGTGCCGGGTTCGACGAGGCTCGTAAAGAAGCGGCCGGTGTCGATGCGGTTCACGCCGAAGGCGAAGGAGGAGAGGCTGACGGCCAGCAACAGGGCGCCGGGGAGGTCGAAACGGCCGGAGGCGGCGGCGACCTTGCCGGGAAGGTAGGCGAAGGCCGCCCCGCCGACGAGGAGGGCCAGGGGCAGGTTGATCCAGAAGAGCCAGCGCCAACCGAGGGGCATGACCATCGCGCCCACGATGGGGCCGACGATGAAGGCTATGCCGAAGACGGCGCCGATGAGGCCCAGGCCGCGGCCGCGACGCTCGGGTGGGAAGATGTCGCCGATGACGGCGCTCGCGACGGGCATGAAGCCGCCGGCCGCCGCGCCTTGGAGGCCGCGGGCCGCCAGAAGGACGCCGAAGCTCGGCGCCGCGGCCGCGAGCACCGAGCCCGCCGCGAAGACCGCGACGGCGCTCACGTAGACCGCCTTGCGGCCCAGCAGGTCCGAGCGCCTGGCCATGAGGGGCGTCGCCACAAGGTTGAAGAGGATGTAGATGGTCAGGATCCAGGACAGGTCGCGGTCGCTGACGGAGAAGGCCTTCCTGACGAGGGGCATCGCCGGGCCGATGATGGCGATGTCCATGGCGCCGAGGAGGACCCCGGCAAAAAGCACGGCCATGACGGGGCCGGTACCGAGTTTCGCTTTCATGCGACCAAAATACCGCTTTGCGCCCCGAGGGTCACCGGCGCCACGCTATTTTTTGCATCCGAAAGTGTAATTTATGGCTTGTCGGCTCGCCGCCCCGGAGGAAGATTAGTTTTTTTCGGCGCTTTGTGGTACGTTACTCCTCGTGCGCCCCTTATGGGGGCACGAACCACCATCTCGCCCAAAGGGGAGAACCATGAACCGCAGACTCACGTTGCTTGTCGTGTCGGTGCTGTCCATCCAGGCCGCCTTCGCCCAGAGTTCGAGCGAACCCTCCGAACAATCCGTTCTGGAAAAAGCCCGGGAAAAGTACCAGAACTCCACCGCGCCGGCCCCCGTCGCGCCGGTCGCGCCAGTCGCCCCCCTCGCGCCGACGGCCCCGAGCGCGCCCCCCGCGCCCGAACAGCCCGCCTTCGCCCCTCCCGCCCCGGAGCTCGCCACCGAAGACCGCGTCCCCTTCTATCCCTTCGTGATCGGCTTCGTCCCCGGCCTTTCCTTCCCTATGGGCGAGTTCGACGCGGGCGTCGACCTCGGCGCCGTGATCGCCTCCGCGCGGGACGTGCTCGGCTTCCAGGCCGCTGGCGTGTTCTCCACCGCCCGCGACGTCCGCGGCGTCCAGGCATCCGGCGTCTTCAACACCGCGCGCCGGGTACAGGGCTTCCAGACCTCCGGCGTGTTCAACACCGCCTCGGACCAAGTCGAGGGCATCCAGAGCGCCGGCGTCTTCAACACCGCCGCCGGCAAGGTCGAAGGCGCGCAGCTCGCCGGCGTCTTCAACACCGCCT
>DAINBW010000436.1:0-3101 GCA_036732745.1 Spirochaetales bacterium
AGCGATCGAAGGCTTCCGCGTGGAGGAGGTCTCCGACTTCGCCGGGCCGGTCCTGATCAGCCTGGGCAGTCCCGAGGGCAGCGCCGCCCCCGGCGCCGAGGCTCCCACCGTCGCCCCGGCGCTACCCGCGCCGCCGTCGCCGCCCGCGCCGGAACCGCCGCAGGCCACGCCCCCCGCGGATCCGAAGGCCTCCTCGGTCCCGGCCGCCGCGGCGCCGCCTCCGACGCCGGCGCCCAAGCCCGCGCCGAAGCCCGCGGCCAAGCCCGCCCCCGCTCCCGCGGCTCCCGCAGTCCCGACCCCGCCCCCCAGCCAGCCGGCGTCGCCCGCCATCCAGCCGGCGCCGCCCGCCCCTCCGGCGGCGGTCAAGGGCTCCGAGGCGGGCAACGACTACGAAACCAACTTCGGCGGCGGTTCCGACCGCGTGGCGCGGAGCTTCTACGTGCCGATCTACCGCTACATGCCGCCGCCCCTCTACGTCTCCGACGCCGTGGCCGCCAAGGTCCCGGGCGGCGCCGCCGGCTCCAAGAGCCCGATGGGGCCCGAGGACCGGAAGCGCATCTTTCAGGCGAGTTATGCGAAATCAGCCGAAGGCTGGATGCTCAAGTCGCCCGTGGCCCTCCGCGCGCGCGACGCCCTCTGGTACGTCCTCGAGGACGCGGGCTACGACGTGGCCAGGGCCGACTACAAGGCGGGCAAGTCGCTCAAGCCCGTCGTCCTCATGTTCACCGTCGCGCCCGGCAAGGCCGGTTCGATGCCCAGCCTGGAGGATCTCCGCGTCGTGGAGTCCTCCGGCTACGCGGACATCGACGAGGCGGTGCTCTACGGCTTCCGGCAGGCGGGCTTCTCCTCGACGGCCGACCGTCCCGTGACCGGCCGCTTCGTCTACCGCTTCTAGCCCGGTTCAGCCGGCGACGAGGACCCGCGCCCAGGCGGGGTGGAGCTTGAGCTCCACCCTGCCGCCGCGGACCTCGAAGGTCTCGCCCTCCGACAGCGCGTCGCACAGTCGCGCGGCGGGGAAGGGCAGCTCGAGGGTCGTGTCCACGGCGCGGCTGTCCGCGTTGAGCGCCACCACGACCGCACCTTCCGCCGAGCGGCGCGCGAAGGCGAACTGGCGGGGCGCCACGCGCAACTCCTCGTAGCCGCCGCGCCGGAGCGCGGGCAGGTCGCGCCGCAGGGCCGCGAGGCGGGCGATGGCCCGCGCGAGCTCGGGCTGGGGCGCGGCCTTCTCGATCTCCTCGATTTCGGGCCGCAGGGGCCGGTCTGAATGCCCCTCCTTCCGCCCCGCGGCGCCGAACTCCGAGCCGTAGTACAGCGAGGGCGCGCCGGGCATCGTGAACAGCAGGCAGTACAGCGGGTAGAGCAGGGCCGGATCGCCGACGAGGGAGGCGGCGCGGTCCACGTCGTGGTTGTCCGCGAAGGAATAGAGCGACAGGCCCTCGTAGGCGCCGCCGCGCGCGAACTGGCGCCGGAGAGAGTGCGCGATCTCGAAGTAGTTGCCGTCCTTGAGGCTCGACCACAGGCCCTTCCAGCACTCGTAGTTCGTCGTCGCGTCGAGAAGGCCCGGCGCCGCCCAACGCCGGTAGTCCCCGTGGACGATCTCGCCCATCAGCCAGAAGTCGCTCTTGCGCGCGCGGCAGGCAGCCGCGAGCTCGCGCTGGAAATCGAGGTCGACGCAGTCGGCTGCGTCGAGCCTGAGGCCGTCGATGCCGTAGTCCTCGATCCAGGACAGGGCCGTCCCCACGAGTTCGGCGCGGGTTTCGGGATCGCGGAGCTCGAGCTTGGCCAGGTCGTGGCAGCCGTTCCAACCCTCGTAGGAGAAGGGATCGCCGCAGGGGCTCCGGCCGCCGAAGTCGAGCCCGGCGAAGCGGTCCGCGTGGCGCGAGGCTTTCCCGTGTTCGCGGAGGTCCCGGAACCAGGGATGCTCGCGTCCGACGTGGTTGAAGACGCCGTCGAAGACGAGGCGCATGCCGCGCGCCCGCGCGGCCTCGGCCAGGCGGCGCAACGCCGCGGCGTCGCCGAGGCGGCGGTCCACGACGCGGTGGTCGACCGTGTCGTAGCCGTGGGCGCTCGACTCGAAGACCGGGCCGAGCAGGAGGGCGTTCGCGCCGAGGGCGGCGACGCGGTCGAGCCGCCCGGTCAGCTTGTCGAGCCGCGGAACGGGCGCCGAGGCGAAATCGTTGCGCTCCGGCGCTCCGCAGTATCCGAGCGGATAGACATGGTAAAAAAACGCGTCGCGGGCCCAATCCGACATGGTTGCCTCCTGAAAGATAATAAGCTACCTACCGGTAGGTATAGTAAAGACGCTTTGGAATGACGATCGCGGGCGGTGTCCTCGCGGCGGCCGCCGGCGCCCGTCTAGGAGAAGATGCCGTACATGAACTGGCGGAGCGCCTCGCGCGCCGCCCGGTCGTCCAGCGGCGCCGCGCCGGCGAGCTGCCGAGCCGCATAGCCGTCGAAGGTGCCGAGGAAGGAGGCGGCGTAGGCGCGGCTCCGCCCCTTCATGTTGCCGTGGTCGGCGGCGGCCGCGCGGAAGAAGCCCTCGAGCGCGGCGAAAAGTCCCTCGTTGAGGGCGCGGGCCGCCTCGTAGGCCTCGCTCGCGGGAGGCGCGACGCTAAGGGCCAGCCTGAGGCGCGCGAACCCGGGCTCGCCGCGGGTGAAGCGGGCCAGGGCCAGGCCGATGCGCTCGAGCCCGAGGGGCACGTCGTGGTCGTAGCGCGCCGCCGCGCGGACCGAGGCGAGAAGGTCGCCGCCCTTCCCCTCCAGGATGGCGTCGAGGAGGCCGCGCTTGGAGCCGAAGTAGTGGTAGAGCGTCGGCTTGGTGACGCCGGCCGCCTCCGCGATCTCCGCGACGCCCACGGCCTCGTAGCCCCGCTCGGAGAAGAGCCCGAGGGCGGCGGCGAGAAGGAGGGCGCGGTTGTCGCTGTCGTCTGCCATGTCAGCACTATACCGTTCGGTATACCCGGCGTCAAGCGGGGCGGAACGGCCCCGGCCGCGCGTGCGGCGGCCGGGCGCGGCGGCCGGGGCGCGACCCGGCGCGGCTTGTGGCCCTCCGGCGCCTAGGCCTTGCGGCCCACGTAGAACAACGAAGGCGCGGAGCGGAA
>DAINBW010000437.1:0-3100 GCA_036732745.1 Spirochaetales bacterium
GCCCCGGCGGGGCAAACCGCCGCGCAGGCGCCGCAGGCCGAGCAGGCGGTCGCGCCGTCGGGTCGCGCGCCGGCGACGGCCGGGCCGGCGAACGGCGCCGCCGAACCTTGGGGACAGGCGGCGGCGCAGGCCCCGCAGTCGACGCAGCGCTCGGCCCGGACTAGGAGGGCCGGACCGAAGGCCAGCGACTCGGGATTGTGGCACCAGCGGCAGGAAAGCGGACAGCCTTTCAGGAAGACCGCCGTTCGGATGCCGGGGCCGTCGTGGACGGAGTAGCGCCTGATGTCGAAAACGCGGCCCCTCACGAATCCCGCCGTCCCGCTCCCTCGGCATAGTATCGCTTGATGAAGCGCTCCTGCGACTCGTAGGACCAGTGCACGTCGCGGACGAAGGAGGCCGCGCCGGCGAAATCGCCGCGCGTCAGGCGGTCGATCAGCTCGCCGTGTTCCAGCACGGAGGCGAGCTCCCACTCCTTCACGAAGCCGGAACGGCGCGGGAAATCGTAGAGCCGCTCCTTGAGGATGCCGACGGAGCGAAGCAGTTCCGCGTTGTCCGACAGCTCGAGGTAGACGCCGTGAAATGCGAGGTTGGCGGCATAATAGGCCGAAAAGTCGTCGCGCTCCAGGGCCTCGCCCATGGCCGCGTTGAGGGCCGTCATGCGGGCGGCGTCCTCCGGCCGGAATTTGCTCTTGAGGCCCGCGACGACGGCCGACTCGAGGGCGCCGATGAGTTCGTACACGTTCTTGATCGTGGCCAAGTCCAGGGAGCGGACCATGACGCCGCGGCGCGGATAGATGCGCACGAAGCCCTCGATTTCCAGGCGGATGAGGGCGTCGCGGAGCGGCGTCCGCGAAAGGCCGAGGTCCCGGCCGATGGCGGAAAGGTCGAGGAAAGCCCCCGGCTTGAGGCGGCCGTCATTGAGAAGGTCCTTGAGCTTGCCGTACACCCGTTCCCTGAGGAGCCCGGGATCCGCTTCTTCGTCGAAGATCATGCCGGCAAATATACGTCTGATATATCAAAAGCGCAAGCGCTAAAAACAGAAGAGCCGCCCCGAAAAGGGCGGCTCTTCGTGAAATACGAGGAAGGCCTAGCGTCCGGCCATCATCGCCGCGACGTCCGACGTGGCGTCCGATATACCCATGATGCCAAAGTTGTCCACGAGGACCTTGGCGACGCCGGCGGAAAGGAAGCCCGGGAGGCTCGGCCCGAGACGGATATTCTTGAATCCGAGGTGAAGCAGGGCGAGGAGTACGATGACCGCCTTCTGCTCGTACCAGGCGATGTCAAAGGAGAGCGGCAGCGCGTTCACGTCGGAGAGGCCGAAAACCTCCTTGAGCTTGAGCGCGATCAGGGCGAGGGAGTAGGAATCATTGCACTGGCCCGCGTCCAGGACGCGAGGAATGCCGCCGATGTCGCCGAGGGGGAGCTTGTTGTAGCGGTACTTGGCGCAACCGGCGGTGAGGATGACCGCGCCCTCCGGCAACTCCTTCGCCACATCGGTGTAGTAGGAGCGACCGGATTGGCGGCCGTCGCAACCGGCCATTACGACGAAGCGCTTGATGGCGCCGGTCTTGACCGCGTCGACGACCTTGTCGGCGAGAGCCATCACCTGGTCGTGGGCGAAGCCGCCGACGATCTCGCCTTCTTCCAGGCTTTCGGGCGGGCGACAGGTCTTGGCCAGGGCCACGAGGGCTGAGAAATCCTTCATCTTGCCGGGAAGCCGCTCGGGAACATGGGCGCAGCCCTCGAAGCCGACCACCCCGGTGGTGAAGACGCGCGCCTTGTACGATTCCTTGGGCGGCACGAGACAATTCGAGGTAAAGAGCACGGGACCGTTGAACTTCTCGATTTCGGCGGCCTGGCTCCACCAGGCGCCGCCGTAGTTGCCGTAGAGGTTGTCGTATTTTTCGAAGAAGGGGTAATAGTGGGCGGGCAGCATCTCGCCGTGCGTGTAGACATCGACCCCCGAACCCTTCGTCTGCTCGAGAAGATCGTGGAGGTCGCGAAGGTCATGGCCGGAGACCAGGATGCCCGGACGGCCGCGGACGCCCGTGCGGACCTTGGTCACGCGGGGCGCGCCGTAGGTCCCGACATTGGCGCCGTCGAGGAGTGCCATGGCCTCGACGCCCAGCTTGCCGGTTTCGAGGACGAGGGCGGTGAGTTCGCCGGCGCCCAAGCTGTCGTCCGTTAGATCGCCGAGCGCCTTCAACATGAACTCGAACACGGGACGCGAGGACTTGCCGAGGACATAGGCATGCTCGACGTAGGCGGCGATGCCCTTGAGTCCGTAGAGCACGAGGGAACGCAGGCTCCGGACATCCTCGTTCCCGATCTCGAGCCAGCCGCCCTTCCCCGAGGCGGCGGCCGCCCGGATGGCCGCCTCGTCCGCGGCGATCCAGGTGGCCGCGTCGGGAAGCCGCCCCTCGACCGTGCCGCCGGCCTTGGCGAAGGCCGCGCGCAGGGCGTCCCGCCGGACCAAGCCTTCCCGGATCCAGCCGAGGAAATCGGCGTCCGAGAAATTGGCGTTTGTGATCGTGGCGAAAAGGGCGCGGTCGACAAAGAGCAGGGTTTCCTCGTCGTAGTGGCCCGAGGCGAGTGCGCGGCTCCCCCAGAACCCGATGCCCTTGCAGACGTGCAGCAGCAGATCCTGCAGGTCGGAGACCTCGGCGGTTTTACCGCAAACGCCCTTGGCCGCGGCACAACCGGTGTTTTTCATCATTTCTTGGCACTGATGGCAGAACATCTGATCCTCCTGGAATCCTCAATATGGTGTTACGAACCTTGTGTTTAAAAACTAATCAGCTAAATCTCTATCATAATAGCACTTGCACTCAAACCACTTCATCATTCGCCGCGTGGCGTGGCGCCTAATCGAAACAGGCGGCCAAATCGGCCACGGTGGTCGCGGCGAGCGTCGTCCGCATCGCGGCCTGCGTCTCGTCGCACAGCCGCTTGAGCGCGCAGGTGCCGCGAGGGCAAACCTGCTTCTCAAAGAGGCAGGCGCGCACGGGGAGGGGGCCGTCGAGGAGTTCCAGAACTTCCAGGCAGGTGATCCGCGCCGGATCCTTGGCGAGGATGAAGCCGCCCGCCGCGCCGCGCG